>VGNK01000159.1 GCA_016866055.1 Chloroflexota bacterium
CTCCTCGCCGGCGCGGTGGCGGCCTGGCGCGCGACCGAGGCCGGCGCGCGCGCCCTGCGCCTCGACGGCGCCACCCGGCGCTTCACCGGCTCGCGCGAGGAGGCGAGCTTCGCCGGCAACGCGCACCCGCTCACGAACTGGCTCACGGACCGCACCCGGCGCCTCGACCCCGCAGCCTGGCGGCTGCGCGTCGCCGGCGCCGTCGGCCGCCCGCTCGAGCGCCGCTACGACGAGCTGCTGGCGGCGGCGCCCGCGGAGGTCGAGGCCGTGCTCGACTGCACCGGCGGCTGGTACACGGCGCAGCGCTGGCGCGGCGTACGCCTCGTCGACCTCGTCGCGGCGGCGCGCCCGGTCCCCGGCGCCCGCAGCGTGCGGGTCGTCTCGGCCACTGGCTACAGCCGGCGGTTCGCGTTCGAGGAGGCCGGCCGCCTGCTCCTCGCGACGCACGTCGAGGGCGAGCCGCTCAGCCCCGGCCACGGCTTCCCGCTGCGGCTTGTGGCCCCGGGTCATCGCGGCTACCACTGGGTGAAGTGGGTGACGTCGGTCGAGGTCAGCGAGCGCCCCGCGTGGTGGCAGCCGCCGCTGCCGCTGCAGTGACCCGCGCGGTCGCGCGCCGCGGCGAGCGCCCGCGCCGCCGCCCGCCCCGCGCGAGCTTGCGACCGAAGTAGTCGAGGATCACGCCGAAGCGATCGAAGCGGTGGCTCGGCCGCCCGCCGCGCGAGAGATCGTGGTTCTCGTCGGGGACGCGCACGAACTCCACGTCGCGCCGCAGCTTGCGCAACGGCACGAAGAGCGCCTCCGCCTGCGAGATCGGGCAGCGCAGGTCGTCCTCCGAGTGCAGGATCAGCAGCGGCGTGCGGATGTCGCGCACGTAGGTCGACGGCGACTGCCGCAGCACGGCCTCCACGTCGTCGTACGGCGTCGCCCGCTCGCCGAGGTAGCGCTGCGTGAACGTCGCGCCGATGTCGCTCGTTCCGAAGAAGACGTACCAGTCGTTCACCGCGCGCTCGCTGCACGCCGCGGCGAACCGCCGCGTGTGCCCGACGACCCACGACGTCATGAAGCCGCCGTACGAGCCGCCCAGCACGCCGAGGCGCGCGGTGTCCGCCCACGGCATGCACCGCAGCGCCGCGTCGAACGCCGCCATCACGTCGTGGTAGTCGGGCCC
The DNA here is from genome assembly GCA_016866055.1 of Chloroflexota bacterium. Lineage (GTDB taxonomy): Bacteria > Chloroflexota > Dehalococcoidia > UBA2979 > UBA2979 > VGNK01. The sequence continues at coordinate 1,169 of VGNK01000159.1, forward strand.
GCCCATGTCGCCGACGATCGCCCGGCCGAACTCGGTGCCCTGGCCGGAGCTGCCGCGCGGGTTGCAGAACACCACCCCGTACCCGGCGCCGGCGTACACCTGGAACTCGTCGAAGAACGTCTCGCCGTACTGCGTGAACGGCCCGCCGTGGATGTTGAGCAGCACCGGATAGCGGCGCCCCTCGCGAAAGCCGTGCGGCTTCATGAACCACGCGTCGACCTCGACCCCGGGCGCGGTGCGCACCGTGAAGCGCTGAGCGGGCTGCGTCGCGACCTCGCGACGCCACTCGCGGTTGAGGTGCGTCAGCCGCGTCAGCTCACCCGTCTGCAGGTCGAGGCGGTGCACCTCCGCGGGCTCGCGCACGCTGCTCACGACCACTGCGGCGGTGCGACCGTCCGCCGCGACCGAGAGCGCACTCAGCGTGTGGCGCCCCGGCGCGAGCCACCGCGTAGGGCGGCGGCGCTGCGCGACCACCACGGCGACCGCGCCGCGGTCCTCCGCGAGCGACGCGACGCGGCGATCGTCGAGCCACCGCGGCCCGCCCTCGAGGTGCGTGTGGCGATCGAAGCGCGCGTCGAGCGGCTCGGCGCGCCCGCCGCGCACCTCCACGACCCGCAGCGTCGCGTTCGCCGGACCCGGCGGCGCGAAGCTCTGCGCGATGCGCCCCCCGTCCGGCGACCACGCCGGCGGCCCGCCGCCCCCCTCGGCGTCGGCGAGCAGCCGCGTCCGCCCGCCGCTCGCGGGCACGAGCCACAGCTGGTTCAGGTTGTCGTGCTCGCGCGTGCGCTGCCGCGCGGAGACGAACGCCAGCGTGCGCCCGTTCGGCGACCACGCCGGCTCCGTGTCGTCCCAGTCGCCGCTCGTCACCTGCTGCGCCTCGCCGTCGGAGACCCGCACCACGAAGAGGTGTCGCCGGCGGTCGTAGATGAACCCCTCGCCGTTCAGCCGGTACTTCACGGAGTCGATGCGGCGGAACGGGCGCGCCTGCTTGCTCTCCTTCGGGGGCGGCGGGTCGCCCGTGCGCGCCGAGCAGGCGATGCGCGCGCCGTCCGGCGACCACGCCGGCGCGCCGACCCCGAGCGGCAGCCGCGTGAGCTGCCGCGCCTCGCCGCCGTCCGCGGCCATCAGGAAGATCTGCGCGGGGTCGTCCCCGGGCTTGCGGAGGAACGCGAGCGTGCGGCCGTCCGGTGACCAGCGCGGCGCGCTGTCCTTCGGCCCGGACGTGAACGGCCGTGGCTCGCCCCCGCCGGCGTCCACCACCCAGATCGTCGAGCGCGACTCGTCCGCCTCGCGGTCGAGCCGCGTGACCGTGAACGCCACGCGCTCGCCGTCGGGGCTGATGTCGCACTCGCCGATCCAGTGGATCGCGTAGAGGTCGTCGGCGGTCATCGCGCGCGGCATGCGCGCCCCCTTCCGCTGCGGTGCGAGTGCCTAGCCGCGCCGGCGCGCCGTCGCGGGCGAGGGCGACGGCGCGAGCAGGTACTGCTCGAGGAACGCCACGATGCGGCGCGCCATCTCGAGACGGTTCGGCAGCCGCTGGATCCCGTGCCCCTCACGCTCGAACACGACGTACTCGACCACGCCCTCGTTGCGCCGCACGGTCTCCACGATCTGCTCGGACTCCTCGGGCGGGACGCGCACGTCGTGATCGCCCTGGATCACGAGCAGCGGCGTGCGGATGCGGTCGGCCTTGTGGATCGGCGAGATCGTCTCGAGGAACGCCGGGTCCTCGCCGTACTCCGCCGCGCGCTGCTTGCGCCGCCACGGCCCGGTGTGCTCGAGGAACGTCACGAAATTCGCGATCCCAAAGAGGTCGATCGCCGCGGCCCAGCGGTCGGGCGCCTCGGTGATCGCGGCGAGCGTCATGAACCCGCCGTAGGAGCCGCCCATCACCCCGATGCGCTCCGCGTCGAAGGCGCCGCTCGCCGCGAGCCAGTCGACGGCCGCGATCAGGTCGCGCACGGAGTCCATGCGCTGCTCCACGTCGTCCGCGTGCGCGTACTCCTTGCCGTAGCCGGTCGAGCCGCGGACGTTCGGCACCAGCAGCGCGCAGCGGCCGGTGGCGAGCAGGTACGCCGGCGCGGCGTAGCGCCCCCACAACGCCGGGCGCGACTGCCCCTCGGGCCCGCCGTGCACGAGCACCATGCACGGGAGCGGGCCGTCGTGCGCGGGTCGCTCGGGGGTGTACAGGAACGCCGGGACTCGCCGTCCGTCGAACGTCTCGTAGCGGACGCGCCGCGGCTCGGGGATCGCGGTCCCCAGCACCCCGTGCAGGTTGCTGCGCGTGACGCGCCGCGGCGCGCCGGCCTCGAGGTCGAGCAGCCAGACGTCGGCCGGCGACTGCGCGGCCTCGAGCGTGAACGCGAGCGCGCGGCCGTCCGGACGCCAGTCGAGATCGGCGATCACGCCGGCGGGGAGCGGCGGGAGCGCGACGCGGCCGCGCGGGCGGCCATCGGGGTCGAGGTCGTGCACCTCGAGCCGCGAGTAGCCGTCCTCGTTCACCGCGATCGCGATCCGCGCGCCGTCCGGCGCCAGCGCGAGGTCCTCCACGTCCCAGTCGAACGCCACCACGAACTCGCGGGCACCGCTGCCGAGGTCGATGCGCTGCACGCCGGTGAACTCGCGGCCGTCGTCGCTCAGCGCGAGCACGGCGCCGCCCGGGTGCACGTGGGCGTGCGTCCACCTCGCGATGCCGTCGTGCGCGGTGAGGCGGCGCGGTTCGCCGCCGCCGCCGGCGAGGTCGGCGAGGTCGACGAGGTAGAGGTCGTTGTCGCCGGCGTGCTCGAGGTTCGGGCGGCTCACGAGCAGCGCGCCGCCCGCGGGGTCGAAGCGGCCGGCGGAGTTCATCCCATCCTGCCGGAGGACGAGCCGCGCCTCCCCGCGATCGACGTCGAGCACATAGACGTCGAAGAAGCGCACGTCGCGGCGGTTCGAGGCGTAGGAGAGGAGGCGCCCGTCGGCGGACCAGGCGCCCGGGTTGTGGATCACGCGCGGCGTCGAGGCGAGCGCGCGGGCGTCGCCGCCGGCGGCGGGCACGAGGTGGAGCTGGTACTGCTCGTCGCCGCCGTCGTCGGCCACGAACAGCAGCTCGTCGCGCCCGGGGCGGTATCCACACCCGTAGACGACGCCCTCGGTCTCCATCGCGCGGCGCGGTGGCGCGACCTCCTCGCCCGCGGCGTCGACGACGTACCCCTGCGGCTGGCCTGAGCGGTTGCTGAGGAACGAGAGCGCGCGCCCGTCGGGGGAGAAGGACGGGCCGTTCGCGCTCTCGACGCGCACCATGTCCTCGACGCTGAAGGCCGCCATCGTCCCGCCCCTCTCGCGCTGCGCCGACCCGCCGGCCGGCGTCGGCGTGCGCGAGCGTACGGCACCGCGCGGCGCGCGGCACGGGCGGCCGCACGCCGGCTCGCGGGATCGGCGCCGTGCGGCTAGGGTCGCCGCGGAGGAGGTGGCGATGCCGAAGGTCACGGTGCTCATGAGCGGGTCGCGGCTGGGGACGAACATCGGGATCGTGGGGTTCTGCAGCGTCGTCCTGATCGAGGGGGAGCGTCGCGTCCTGTTCGATTCCGCCCACGTCGGGCGCCGCACCTACCTGCTCGCGCAGCTCGCCGCGCACGGCCTCACGCCCCGCGACATCGACGCGCAAGTGTTGAGCCACGCCCACTGGGACCACGTGCAGAACGCGGAGCTCTTCGATCACGCCCCGCTGATCGTGCACCCGGACGAGCGCCGCTACGCGCACCACCCGCACCCCAACGACTGGGCGACGCCGAGGTGGACCGGCGCGATCCTCGACCTGCTGCGCGCGGAGGACGCCGGCGAGGGGGACGTGCTGATGCCGGGCTGCCGGGTGATCGAGCTGAAGGGGCACTCCCCGGGGAGCATCGGGCTCGAGGTGGAGACCGACGACGGCGTCTGTGTGCTCACCGGCGACGCGATCCACAACGCCCCGGTCGCCGTGCGCGGCGAGAACCCGCTCGTCTTCTGGAACGCGGAGCAGGCGACGGCGTCGATCCGGCGCGTCGTGGGGATGGACGCGCTCATCTACCCCGGGCACGACGAGCCGTTCCGCATCCGGGACGGGAAGGTGACCTACCACGGGGAGCAGCGCGTGATGCTGACGAACGTCGGGCCGGGGATGCCGGGGGTGTCGTTCACGCCCGACGTGCCCGCGGGGCCCTCGTGGATCATGCCGGGAATCGAGGAACAGCGGCTGCGGTAGCGTCGCCCGGCAACGGGGGGCGCGCGGCACGCTCCGGGCGGGGCGCCCGCGTGAGCCGCCGCGCTCAGTAGTGGATCGCGCGCCCGACGCCGCCGCCGACCGCGATCGCGTCGCCGGTGATCGCGACCGCCTTCGGCGAGCAGAGGAACGCCACGACCCACGCGACCTCGGTCGCGTCGACGATGTGGCGGATCGCGTTGCCCTCGGCCATGCGCCGCTCGACCTCCTCCGCGCTCGCGCCCTGCGCGCGTGCCCGCGCCGCCACGACGCCCGCGGTCGCCTCCGTACGCGTGAGGCCGGGGTGCACGACGGTCACGTTAATCCCGTCGGGCCCCAGCTCCTCCGCCAGGTTCTTCGTCATCGCCGCCACGGCGACGTTGCGCATGCTCCCGATCGTCGAGCCGGCCTGCCGCGCGGCGAGCCCGCTGATGTTCACGATCCGGCCCCAGCGCCGCGCCTGCATGTGCGGCGCCACCTCGCGCGCGCAGCGGAGGTAGCCGAGCACCTTCACGTTCATGTCCTCCCAGAACGCGTCGGCGGTGATCTCGCCGAGCCGCGGCACCGCCCCCTGCCCGCCCGGCCGCGCCGCCGCGTTGACGAGGATGTCGATCCGGCCGAACCGCTCCGCGACGGCGGCGACCATCGCGCGCACGGAGTCGTCGCTTCCGGTGTCGGCCACGAACGGCTCCACGCGCTGGCCGCTCTCGCGCGCGACCTCGGCGGCGCTCGCCTCGAGCGCCTCGCGCCCGCGCGCCGCCACGGCCACCGAGGCTCCCTCGCCGGCGAGCACGCGCGCGACGGCCTTCCCGATCCCGCGGCTGCCGCCCGTCACGATCCCGACCCGACCGGCGAGCTCCAGGTCCATCCCGCGTCCCTTCTCCGCGCGCACGCTCACGGCCGCTGCGCGGCCGCCCCGGCGCCGGGCTAGTGCGTACTCGTGAAAGTAGGGGACAGATGTAGCATCCTGCTCGCATGGCACGAGCAGCGACGACGGTCACGGTCACGGATGATGAGCGGGAAGAGCTGGAGCGTCGGCTCCGCGCGTCGAAGACCGAGCAGCGTCATGCGTTCCGC
>VGNK01000160.1 GCA_016866055.1 Chloroflexota bacterium
CGCGTCAACGAGGCCGCGGCGCTCGTGCTCGAGCGGCTTGCCGCGCGCGCCACGAACGGGCGCGACTCGTCCGCGCCGGTGCGCGCGCTCGTCGAGGAGTTCGGCGCCTCCGCGCGGCAGGCCGTCGCGCGGCTCGTCGAGGCGGGGCAGCTGCACGTCGAGGAGGTGCTCGACCGCCGCGACCCGCTGCGCGACCTGCAGGTGGTGCGGCGGCACGCGATCGAGCTCGTCGGCGAGCAGCGCGAGGCGGCGGCGGCGATCCGCGCCGCGATCGACCGCCGCGATGGCTCGGGCTTCGTGCTGCGCGGCGTGACCGGCAGCGGCAAGACCGAGGTCTACCTCGCTGCGCTGCGGCACGCGGTGGAGCGGGGCCGGCGCGGGATCGTGCTCGTCCCGGAGATCGCGCTCACGCCGCAGACCGTGCGCCGGTTCGCGGAGCGCTTCCCGGGCCGCGTCGGCGTGCTGCACTCGGGGCTGAGCGTGGGCGAGGCGTACGACGAGTGGCACGCGATCGCGGAGGGCCAGTACGACGTCGTGATCGGGTCGCGCTCCGCGATTTTCGCGCCGCAGCCCTCGCTCGGGCTGATCGTGATCGACGAGGCGCACGAGTGGACCTATAAGCAGCACGACCCGGCGCCGCGCTACGACGCGCGCACGGTCGCCGCGTGGCTCTCGCAGCGCTCCGGCGCGGCGCTCGTCTACGGGTCGGCGACACCCGACGCGGAGCGCTGGTACGAGGCGGCGATCGGCGAGCTCACGCGGCTCGACCTCCCGCGCCGCATTCGCCCGGTGCCGCAGCCCGACGGCTCGACGCAGCTCTGGCCGCACGACGAGCTGCCGCCGGTCGACGTCGTCGACATGCGGCGGTCGACCTCGCTCTTCTCGCCGGCGCTCTCCGCTGCGCTCGCCCACGTGCTCGATCGCGGCGAGCAGGCGATCCTCTTCCTCAACCGTCGCGGGCTCGCGGGCTACCTGCTCTGCCCGAAGGGCCACTCGCCGACGTGCACGTCGTGCGACGTGGCGCTCGCGCTGCACGCCGCCGGGCGCCTCGTCTGCCACCAGTGCGGGCGCACGCGTCGCCTCCCGCCGCGCTGTCAGGACGGCGGCTGCGGGCTCCCGCTGCGCGAGCTGCGCGCCGGCACGCAGCGCGTCGAGCAGGAGGTGCTCCGCCTCTACCCCGGCGCGCGCGTCGCGCGCTGGGACCGCGACACCGCGCGCACCGCCGAGCAGCACGAGGCGATCCTGCAGCGCTTCGTGCGCCACGAGGCCGACGTGCTTGTCGGCACGCAGATGGTCGCGAAGGGACTCGACCTCCCGCTCGTGACGCTCGTCGGCGTGGTGCTTGCCGACTACACGCTGCGCGAGGGCGACTTCCGCGCGCGCGAGCGCACCTTCCAGCTGCTCGTGCAGGTCGCCGGCCGCGCGGGTCGCGCCGAGCGCCACGGGCGCGTGATCGTGCAGACGATGCAGCCCGACGACCCGGCGGTCGTGGCGGCCGCCACGCACGACCTTGAGCGCTTCTACGAGGAGGAGCTCGCGTGGCGCGCGGATCACGGCTACCCGCCGTTCACGCGCATCGTGCGGCTGCTCTTCAGCCACGCGAACGCCGCGTACGCGGTGGAGGAGGCGCGCCGCGTCGCCGAGGATCTGCGCGGGCGCGCCGCGGGCCTGCCGCACATCCGCGTCGACGGGCCGCTGCCGCCGCCGCTCGCGCGCGTGCGCGGGCGCTACCGCTGGGCGATCCATCTGCGCGGCGAGCACCCCGCTTCGATCCTGCGCGGCGGGGAGGACCTGCCGCCGGGCTGGGTCGTCGACGTCGACCCGGCCGCGCTCACGTGAGCGCCGGCCGCCGGCGGCGCTACCGGCGGCGGCTGCGAAAAAGCCCCAGCACCGGCGACCCCGCGCCGAGGGGGAAGCCGAAGCCGTACCAGTTGCCGTCGCGCGCGGCGTTGTAGAGCGGGAAGCCGTCCCAGGCCCAGAAGACGTGCACGACGAGCACCATCCATGCCGTCGCGCCGTTCCAGAAGCCCCACAGGAAGTCCTGACACCACATCCGATCCTCCGACCGTTCGCTCGTCGCGCGTGGTCGCAGCGTACCGGCGGTCGACGCGCACGCACGCGGCACGCGGTCCCGCGTCGGCGGTGACCACCGTCGGCTCGCGCGCGGCGGCGGCCGAAAGACGCTGCCCATGATCCTCGATACACTCCGCCGGTGACCGTGCGCCCGATCCGGTACCTCGGCGACCCGGTGCTTCGCCGCCCTGCGAAGAAGGTGCGGCGGGTCGACGACTCGCTTCGACGGCTGATCGCGGACATGACGGAGTCGATGATCGCCGCGCAGGGCGTCGGGCTCGCGGCGCCGCAGATCGGTGTCAGCCTGCGCATCGTCGTGATCGGGATGCCGGACGAGGAGCCGTACGCGCTGATCAACCCGGTGATCGTGCGCCGCTCGGGCGAGCGGCGGCTCGACGAGGGCTGCCTCTCGGTGCCCGGGTACCGCGGGAACCTCACGCGCTCCGTGCGCGTCACGGTGAAGGCGCTCGACGAGCACGGCCGCGAGGTCCGCATCAAGGCAGAGGACGACCTGCTCGCGCAGGCGCTGGAGCACGAGACCGATCACGTGAACGGGATCCTCTACGTGGACCGCCTCGACTCCGGGGACGACCTCCTGAAGCTTGAGTCGCCGTACGCGGCGGCGCGCGAGGCTGCGGCGGGCGCGCGCGAGGCTGCGGCGGGCGCGCGCGAGCGCGCCGCCGCGGAGGGCGCCCCGTAGATGGAGTTCGTGCTCCTCCCGATCGGGATCGTCCTGCTCTTCTACTTGATCCTCCTCAGGCCCGTGCTGAACCAGCAGCGCGCGCACCGGCGCGACATCTCCGCGCTCGAGGTGGGCGACGAGGTGCTCACCGCGGGTGGATTCTTCGCGACCGTGCGCGAGATCAACACGCGCGACGAGGGGCCGCTCGAGATCGTGCTCGAGGCCGCGCCCGGCGTGCTCCTGCGCGCGACGCCCGCCGCCGTCTCGCAGGTGGTCCGCCGCGCAGCCGCGGCTTCCGCGGACGAGGAGGGATCGGCGTGAGGGTGCGACGCCTCGTCCCGATCGCGGTGATCCTGCTCCTCACGCTCGTCGCGGTCGTGATCGTCTGGCCGAGCGAGCCGGACCGATACCTCCCCACCGGCGTCCCCTGGCCGGAGGGGAAGGGCGTGAGCATCGGCAACTTCGACCGCCTCGAGATGCGCCTCGGGCTCGACCTGCAGGGCGGTACGCGGCTCCTGCTCAAGGGCGAGTTCGCCGAGGGCGCCGAAGGGAACATCGACGACGCGGTCGAGGGGACGATCCGCGTCCTGCGCAAGCGCGTCGACGCGATCGGCGTCGCCGAGGCGGAGATCACGCGGCAGGGCGAGTCGAACATCGCCGTGCAGCTCCCCGGCGTCACGCCGGAGGAGGCGCGGCGGCTGCTCGGGCGCACCGCGCTCCTGCGCTTCTGCGAGCCGGCGACCGACCTCGCGCCGGAGGTGGGCGCCTGCGACGACGCCGGCCAGTTCCAGCAGGCCACCGGCACGATCGGCGGGCGCCGCGTCTCGCTCACCGGCCGCTTCCTGAAGTCGAACGCGTTCGTCTCCGCCGACGCGCTCGGCAACCCCGCCGTGAGCTTCGAGCTGCAGGGCGACGGGCCCGAGCTCTTCCGCCAGATCACGGCGCGCCTCATCCAGCGGCCGCTCGCGATCTACCTGGACGACGAGCAGCTTTCGGCGCCGATCGTGCAGAGCGTGATCAGCGACCGCGGCCAGATCACCGGCCTCACGCTCGATCGCGCGCGCGAGCTCGTCGTGCAACTCAACTCCGGCGCGCTGCCGCTGCAGCTCACGGTGCTGCAGGAGCAGAACGTCGACGCCACGCTCGGTGCGGACTCCGTGACGCGGTCGGTGCTCGCGGGCGAGGTCGGGCTGCTGCTCGTGATCCTCTTCATGGTGCTCTACTACCGGCTCCCGGGGGTGATCGCTGGTGCAGCGCTGTTGACCTACACGGCGCTCACGCTCGCGGTCTTCAAGCTCATCCCGATCACGCTGACGCTCGCGGGGATCGGAGGCTTCGTGCTCTCCGTCGGCATGGCGGTCGACGCGAACATCCTGATCTTCGAGCGCATGAAGGAGGAGCTGCGCAGCGGCCGCTCCTACGGCGCGGCGATCGAGGCCGGCTTCGCCCGCGCGTGGCCGTCGATCCGCGACTCGAACGTCACGACGCTCATCACCTGCGTGATCCTCTGGGTGCTCGGCGGCGGCATCTCGCTGCCGTTCCTCGGCACGTTCGACGCGCCGCTCGTGCAGGGCTTCGCGCTCACGCTCGCGATCGGCGTGCTCGTCTCGATGTTCTCCGCGATCACCGTGACGCGGACGTTCATGCGCTCGCTCGTCGGCACCCGCATCTCGCGGCGCCACGACTGGATGGTCCCGGACCTCCGGCCGGCGGCGGCCGCCGGTGAGGGGAGCCAGCCGTGAAGTTCGACCTCGTCGGGCGTCGGCACTGGTTCTTCATCGGGAGCGGCATCGTGGTGCTGCTCTCGATCGTGGTGCTCGCGTTCCCGCCCTCGCTGCGCCCGGGGATCGAGTTCTCCTCCGGCACGACGACGCTGATCCGCTTCGAGCAACGCGTGGACGAGTCCTCGCTGCGCTCGCTCTACGCATCGCTCGGGCATCCCGAGGTGCGCCTCCAGTCGACGGGCGGGCGCGAGTTCCTGATCCGGACCCGCGAGCTCGAGGTGCCACCGGGGTCGTTCACGGAGCTCGCGCCCGAGCCCACCCCGGCCGGCGGCCCGCTCGGCCCCGAGCCCGCGAAGCCGATCGGCACACTCGCGCTCGGGGCAGAGGGCGCCACCGGCGAGGTGACGCTCCGCCTGCCGTTCCAGGACGACCCGTGTAACTTCGGCGACGTCGCCGGGCGCTTCCCCGCCGGCACCGAGGCGCAGGTGTTCCGCCGGCTCCCGAGCTGCGGCCAGGGCGATGACCTCGTCTACGAGGTCGTGACCGGAGCCGCGAAGGGGCTCGTGCGCGCGGGCGACACGCGCGGCTTCAAGGAGACGCCGCGCGTCACCCAGCCCGCCGAGGACCAGGGCGAGCGCACCGTGATCGAGCAGGCGCTCCGCGAGCGATTCGGCAACTTCGAGGTGCTCGAGTTCGCGACGGTCTCGCCGGTGGTCTCGCGCGTCGCGGTGCGCAACGCGACGGTGGCGGTCGCCGTCGCCGCGGTCTTCATCCTCGGCTACATCGCGTTCGCGTTCGCGTCCGTGCCGCGGCCGTTCCGCTACGGCACCTCCGCGATCATCGCGGTGATCCACGACGTGATCATCGTGGTCGGCGCGTTCTCCCTTCTCGGAAAGCTCTTCGGCACCGAGATCAACCTGATGTTCGTGACCGGGCTGCTCACCGTGATCGGCTTCTCGGTACACGACACGATCGTGGTCTTCGACCGCATCCGCGAGAACGTGCGCGACGCGCCGGAGGCGCCGTTCCCGGACCAGGTGAACGCGGCGCTCGTGCAGACGATCGCGCGCTCACTCAACACCTCGCTCACGGTGCTCATCACGGTGGCCGCGCTGCTGCTGCTCGGCGGCGTCACGATCCGCGAGTTCCTGCTCGTGATCTTCATCGGCGTGATCGCCGGGACCTACTCGAGCATCGGCATCGCGTCGCAGGTGCTCGTCGCGTGGGAGCTCGGCGACTTCGATCGCTGGTTCCGGCTGCGCCGACGGGCCGCGGGGTCGGCCGCGTAGCGCGGGGCGGCGCTCAGCCGCGGCCGCGCATCGCCTCCCCAAGCACGCGCCCCTCGCCCTGGCGCCGCGTCACGCCACGACGGTCCAGCGTCTCGAGCAGCGCCTGCGTCGAGCGGCGGTTCGTGTCGAGCGCGTCGCGCGCCTCGGCGAGCGTGACGCTCCCGAGCTCGCGCACGAGCTCGACGACGCGATCCCGCGCGCGCTCGAACGCCCCGGCGTCGAGCAGCAGCCCGTCGCCGCAGTCGACCGCCTCCCCGCCGCCGACGAGGTACGCGACCACCTCCGCGTCAAGCTGCAGCCGCGGCGCCTGCAGCCCGCCCGCGCGCAGCGCCTCCACCGCCTCCGCGATCGCGCGCCGCTGCCGCTCATCCGGCGACGGCGTCCAGTCCGCCTCCGCCACCCCGTCGCCGCGCGCCGCGATCCCCGGCGCGAGCGCCTCGAGCACCGCGCCGAACTCGCGCTGCGCGAGTCGCAGCCGGCTGCGCAGCTCCTCCCGCGGCATCGCGAAGCGCAGCGGGCGCTCGCGGTGGAAGGCCGCCAGCGCGCGCCCGGCCTCGTCGCGCAGCCGCGCCAGCCCGGCGGTGGTGATGTAGAGCGGCGCGCCGCCCTCCACCGGCAGCTCGCGCACCGCCCCGGCCTCCGCGAGCGCGGCGAGGCTGGCG
>VGNK01000161.1 GCA_016866055.1 Chloroflexota bacterium
CGTACATATGTTCTGCTATGCTCCGCGTCCGGAGGTGCGGCGTGGCGACCTGGGCGGAGTTCGCGAGCGGGCCGACCGAGGTGGCCGACGGCCCGGAGCCGCAGGGCGGGGCGGCCGGGTGGGCGCCGTTTGCGCCCGGGGGCCGCGCCCTCGCCGAAGCGGGCGAGCGGCTGCTCGCGCTCACCCCGCACAGGATGGCGTACCTCGCCACCGTCGGCGCGGATGGCCGCCCACGGCTGCACCCGTTCATGCCGCACGTCGTCGACGGCCGTCTCTGGGCCTTCGTCGGCCACCGCTCGCCCAAGGGGCGCGACCTGGCCGCGCGCCCCTTCGCGATGCACACCCCGGACGCGCCCGAGGACGAGGAGTTCTGGGCGGGCGGCCGCGCCCGCCGCGTCGACGACCCCGAGCTCGTGCGCCGGCTCGCCGCGGTCATGGAGTGGGCGAAGCCGGATCACGAGGCGCTCTGGGAGCTCGACCTCGACCGGGCCGGGTGGACGGTCTGGCTCGACTTCGGCACGGCCCGGCACCGCCCGCGGCATCACCGTTGGCGGGCCCCGGGCGCGGTACGGTAGTCGGGTCGGGGATCGGCGGGGGAGCGCGGTGACCGAGACGAGCGATCAGGACGGCGGGCACCCGGTGCTCGAGGCGTTCCACCCGGTGGTGCGGGAGTGGTTCGCGCGCCGCTTCGGCGCGCCCACCGACGCGCAGACCGCGGGCTGGCCCTCGATCCTCGAGCGCCGGCATACGCTGCTCGCCGCCCCGACGGGCTCCGGGAAGACGCTCGCTGCGTTCCTCGTCGGGATCGACGCGCTGATCCGCGCGGCCGAGGCGGGGACGCTCGCCGACGAGACCGCGATCCTCTACGTCTCGCCGCTCAAGGCGCTCGGCAACGATATCCAGCGCAACCTCGAGGAGCCGCTCGCCGAGATCGCGGAGCTTGCGGCCGACCTCGGCTACTCGCTGCCCGCGATCACGACCGCGGTGCGCACCGGCGATACCCCGCAGAGCGAGCGCCAGGCGATGGTGCGCCGCCCGCCGCACATCCTGATCACGACGCCGGAGTCGCTCTACCTGCTGCTCACCGCGGAGCGCGGCCGCGAGACGCTCCGGCGCGTGCAGACCGTGATCGTCGACGAGATCCACGCGCTCGCGCGCGACCGGCGCGGGAGCCACCTCGCGCTCTCGCTCGAGCGGCTCGAGCACGTGGCCGAGCGCTCGCCGGCGCGCATCGGCCTCTCCGCGACGCAGCGCCCGATCGAGGAGATCGCGCGCTTCCTCGTCGGCGCCGGCCGCGCGTGCGAGCTCGTCGACCTCGGTCACCAGCGCGACCTCGAGCTGCACGTCGAGGTGCCGCCCTCCGACCTCGAGGCCGTGCTCTCGAAGGAGCAGGCCGGCGAGATCTACGACCGCCTCGGCGAGCTGGTCACCGGGCACCGCACGACGCTCATCTTCGTGAACACGCGCGCGCTCTCCGAGCGCGTCGCGCACGAGCTCGCGCGGCGGCTCGGCGAGGACGCCGTCGCCAGCCACCACGGCAGCCTGTCGAAGGAGCGCCGGCTGCGCGTCGAGCAGCGCCTGAAGGCCGGCAACCTCAAGGCGCTCGTCGCCACCGCCTCGCTCGAGCTCGGCATCGACATCGGCTCGATCGACCTGGTCTGCCAGGTCGGCTCGCCGCGCGCGATCGCGACGTTCCTGCAGCGCGTCGGGCGCTCGGGGCACGCGCTCGGGCTGCGCCCGCACGGGCGGCTCTTCCCGACGACGCGCGACGAACTGATCGAGTGCGCGGCGCTCGTGCGCGCGGTGCGCGCCGGGCGGCTCGACCGCATCGTGCAGCCGGTGGCGCCGCTCGACGTGCTCGCGCAGCAGGTCGTCGCGGAGGCGGCGTGCGAAGACTGGCGCGAGGACAGCCTCTACGCGCTCTTCCGCGGCGCAGCGCCGTACGCCGGTCTCTCGCGCGAGGACTTCGACGAGGTCGTCGAGATGCTCGCCGAGGGCGTCGGCGACGGGGCCGGGCGCTCGCCCGCGCTCGTGCATCGCGACCGCATCCACGGCGTCGTGCGCGGGCGGCGCGGCGCGCGCCTCACCGCGATCACCAACGGCGGGACGATCCCCGAGCTCGGCGACTACCGCGTGGTGGCCGAGCCCGAGGACATGATCGTCGGCTCCGTGAACGAGGACTTCGCGATCGAGAGCGCGGCCGGCGACATCTTCCTGCTCGGCACGACCTCGTGGCGAATCCTGCGCGTTGAGCAGTCGACGGTGCGCGTCGCGAACGCGCACGGTCAGCCGCCGACGATTCCCTTCTGGCTCGGCGAGGCGCCCGGGCGCACGCGCGAGCTCTCGGAGGAGGTCGGCCGGCTGCGCCGCGACATCGCCGACGGGCTCGGCGACCGCCGGGCGCTCGTCGCGCGGCTGCAGGAGGAGTGCGCGGTCCCGGACCTGGGCGCCCGGCTGATGGTCGACTACGTGCGCGCGACGCGCGATGGGCTCGGGATCGTGCCCTCGGATCACGACGTCGTCTTCGAGCGCTTCTTCGACGAGTCGGGCGGGATGCAGCTCGTCGTGCACGCGCCGTTTGGCCAGCGCATCAACCGCACGTGGGGGCTCGCGCTGCGCAAGCGCTTCTGTGTCGCGTTCGACTTCGAGCTGCAGGCCGCGGCGAACGACGACGCGATCCTGCTCTCGTCGGGGCCACAGCACTCGTGGCCGCTCGATGAGGCGTTCGCCTGGGTGCGCCCGCAGAACGCGCGCGAGTCGGTGGAGCAGTCAGTGTTCTACGTGCCGCTCTTCCCGACACGCTGGCGCTGGAACACGACGCGCGCGCTCGCGGTGCCGCGCCAGCGCGGCGGACGGAGGGTGCCGCCGTTCATCCAGCGCATGCGCGCCGACGACCTCATGGCCGCGGTCTTCCCCGAGCAGGTCGGCTGCCAGGAGAACCTCACCGGGCCGCTGACGCTGCCCGACCACCCGCTGATGCGGCAGACGATGCACGACTGCCTCTACGAGGCGATGGACGTCGCGGGGCTCGAGGACGTGCTCGCGCGCGTCGAGGCCGGCGAGGTCCGGTACCACGCGCGCGACACCGTCGAGCCCTCGCCGATGGCGCACGAGATCGTGAGCGGCAAGCCGTACACCTACCTCGACGACGCGCCGCTCGAGGAGCGGCGCACGCGCGCGGTGACGCTGCGACGCTCGCTGCCCGACGACGCGAAGGACCTCGGCGCGCTCGACGCCGACGCGATCGCGCGGGTGGCGGACGAGGCGTGGCCGGACCCGCGCAACGCGGAGGAGGTGCACGAGTCGTTGCTCTCGCTCGTCGCGGTCGCGCAACCGGCGGTCGAGGACTGGCTCGCGTGGCTCGAGGCCCTCGCGGTGGACGGCCGCGCGGCGGCGGTGGAGCGCGCGGGCGTGCCGGTCTGGTTCGCGGCCGAGCACCTCGAGTTCGCGCGGCTGCTCTTCCCCGACGCGGCGTTGCCCGCACTGCGGCTGCCCGAGGGGGTCGCGGTGATCCCCGAGCACCGCGAGGCCGCGCGCGTGCAGCTGTTGCGCGGCCACGCGGAGGCGGCGGGCGTGACGAGCGCGGCGGAGCTCGCCGGGCGCACGGGGCTCGAGGCGGACGACGCCGGCTACGGACTGCAGATGCTCGAGGCCGCGGGCCACGTGCTGCGCGGGCGCTTCAGCCCGGGCGCCGACGTCGACGAGTTCTGCGACCGCCGGCTGCTCGCGCGCATCCACCGGTACACGCTCGACCGGCTGCGCCGGGAGATCGATCCCGTCTCGCCGCAGGACTTCATGCGGTTCCTCCTGCGGTGGCAGCACGTGACGCCGTCGACGCAGCTCTCCGGGCGCGGCGGCGTGCGCGAGGCGATCGCGCGGCTGCAGGGGTTCGAGGCGCCGGCTGCGGCGTGGGAGCGCGAGCTGCTCGCGGCGCGCGTGCGCGACTACGCGCCGTCGTGGCTCGACGAGCTCTGCCTCGCCGGCGAGGTGGCGTGGGCGCGGCTCACTCCGCGACGCGCCGCGGGCGACGAAGAGCGCGCGCCGCGGCCGGGCACCTCGGCCACGCGCGCGACGCCGATGACGCTCGCGTACCGCGCGGAGCTGCCGGGGCTGCTCGCGGCGGCGCGCTGGAGCGCGGGGGAGGCGTCGGAGCCGCAGGCGGGCGCCTCCGCGGAGATCCTCGAGCTGCTGCGCGCGCGCGGGGCGCTCTTCTTCGACGAAATCGTGCGCGGGACGCGCCGGCTCGTGAGCGACGTCGAGCAGGGGCTGCGCGAGCTGATCGCGGGCGGGCTCGTGAGCGCCGACGGCTTCCAGGGGCTGCGCGAGATCGCGGGCGGGCGCCGGCGCAACGGGCGGCGGCCGCGCGGGGGCGGCGGCCGCGGCGGTGCCGGGAACTACCTGCGCGGCGGGCTCTTCGCCGGCGGCGGGCCGCCGGGACGCTGGTCGCTCGTGCAGGCTCCGGAGGTGGCGCCGGCCGAGCAGGACGAGCTCGCGGAGCACGTCGCGACCGTGCTGCTGCAGCGCTACGGTGTCGTCTTCCGCGACCTCTTCCGGCAGGAGAGCTTCACGCTGCCCTGGCGCGACGTGCTGCGCGCGCTGCGCCGCTTCGAGGCGCGCGGCACCGCGCGCGGCGGCCGCTTCGTCGCCGGCTTCGTCGGCGAGCAGTACGCGATGCCGGACGCCGTCGCCGCGCTGCGCCGAGTGCGGCGCGAGACGCCGTCCGGCGAGCGCGTCTCGATCAGCGCGGTCGACCCGCTCAACCTCACCGGCGTGGTGATCAAGACCGACCGCGTCCCCGCACAGCCCGGCCGCACGATCGAGCTGATCGACGGGCTGCCGGAGGACGCGCTCGCGAACCTGCGCTACCGCGGGCCGGGCGGGCACTTCGCCGCGAGTCCGGCCAGGACGCCGGGCGCCTGAGCCACCCTCAACGGAGCGCGTCGCCCAGAAACGCGAGCGTCCGCCGCATGGCGTCGTTGGCGGCGCGCTCGTCGTAATCGAAGCGCGTGGACGGCTGGTCGAAGCCATGCCCGACGCCGGGGTACTCCACGTGCTCGACCTGCTTCCCCGCAGCGCGGAGCAACTGGTGCGTGCGCACCGCCCACTCGACGCTCACCTCCGCGTCGGCGGTTCCGTGGAACATGAGGACGCGTGCCCCCAGCGCGGAGACCAGGTCGCCGAACGCCGGCTTCGCCTGGCAGCGGTTGACTGGCACCCCGCAGTAGGCGCCGTAGTAGCTCGCGATCGCGCGCACTTCGGGGCGCGAGCCGAGCACGAAGCCGAAGTAGCCACCCATCGAGAAGCCGATGATCCCGACGCGCCCGGCGCCGACATCGGGAAGCGACTGCAGGCACTCCAGCGCCAGCGCGAGGTCGTCCCGCACGCGGTCGTAGTGCCGCACCCGGAACGTCGCCGGGTCGATCGAAGCGGCGGTCACGCCGACGGGGGCGAGGTCATCGGGCCCGAGCACCACGTACCCCTCGGATGCGAGCCGCTCTGCGTACGCGTGGTCGCGGGCGGACAGCCCGCCCCGCGAGTGCAGCAGGAGCACGGCGGGGAACGGGCCCGCACCGCTCGGTCGCTGGTAGAGCGCCCGGATCTCGGTGCCGTCCCGCTGGTACCGCGCGGATCGGGCGACCGGGTCGACGGAGCACCGAGCGGTCGCGCCGGACGGGGAGGGCGCGGCGGTGGGCGCGGCGACCGTGGTCCGCGTTGGGTCGATCGGCGAAGTCGCCGGCGGAGTCGGGGGGCCTGCGCGCGGCTCGACCGTGGGCGGCCGCCCCGGCGTCGCGGCGCCCCCGACGGCCGCCGCCGCGGGGTGGGCGTGGGTGGAGTGGGGTGGAGGGGTGGGCGGGCGGAGGTTCCGGAGCGGACGATCCCCCGCAGCCGACCAGGAGCAGCAGGAGCCAGCCGCCGACCGCTGCTCGACGGGAGCACCGCCACCCTCCGCGGACGGGAGCAGGGCGAGGACGCCTCGTGAAGTCGCGACGCGCATCCCGACCGGTTGGCCGCACGATGGACGGCTGCGTCGGACGCCCCACCCCAGGGCGCGCCCACGATACGCCGGTACCCCCCGCCTGCGGTGGGCCGAGCCCGGGGCTAGATCGCGCGCAGCAGCGCCGTCGTCCCGGCGGCGGCGACGAGCACGACGATCAGCGGCGCGCGCAGCAGCACGAGCGCGGTCGCGACCGCGAGCCCCGGGGCGCGCTCGTCGATCACGAGCGCGCGCTCTGCCCCGAACGTCTGCACCGCGGCGAGCGCCGGCAGCAGCGCGGCGGGGAGCAGCGCAACCGCCCCCTCGAAGCGCGCCGGCACGAGCCGCTGCGCGCCGAGCACGCCCGCGAGCTTCGCGGCGTACGCGCCGGCCGCGAGCACGAGCAGGGCCGCCCAGCTCACGTGAC
>VGNK01000162.1 GCA_016866055.1 Chloroflexota bacterium
GGGCCGGCCGGTGGCGCCCCATCGGTGCGCGCCCGCGTCCGCGCGCACGCGCATCGGTGCGCGCCCGCATGCGCGCGCGGCACCCGCGTGGCACGCTCGATCCCGCGCGCAGGCGCGAGACGGGGTGCGCGTGGCCGGAGAGTCGTCGGCGCTCGACGCGGAGGTCGTGGTCGTCGGCGCCGGGGTGGTCGGGCTCGCGGTCGCGTGGCGGCTCGCCGCGCGGCACGCGGTGCTCGTGCTCGAGTGGCACGAGTCGTTCGCGCGCGAGACGAGTTCACATAACACCGGGATCGTCCACGCCGGGATGTTCTACGTGTCCGGGTCGCTCAAGCACCGGCTCTGCCTGGAGGGGAACCCGCTCCTGTACGCGTGGTGCGAACAGCGCTCGGTGCGCGTGCGGCACGGGCACCCGGACGATCCTGCTGCTCGGCCTCGTCTCGCTGCTGACCGACGTCTCCTCCGAAATGACGCTGAACGTGCTGCTGCTCTTCATGGCAGGGACGCTCGGTGTCTCGGTCGCGGCGATCGGGTGGATCGAGGGGGTGGGCGAGAGCACGGCCGCGGCCGCGCGCCTGATCGCGGGCCGCTGGTCCGACCTGATGCAGGCGCGCCTGCCGCTCGTGATCGGCGGGTACGGGCTCTCCGCGCTCACGAAGCCGGCCTTCGCGCTCGTCGCCGGCCCGGTCCTGGCCGGGCTCCTCCGCTTCGCCGGCCGGCTGAGCAAGGGGATCCGGACGCCGCCGCGCGACGCGCTGATCGCCGACGTGGCCCACGAAGAGCGTCGGGGCTTCGCCTTCGGCGTGTACCGCGCCGCCGACACGCTGGGCGCGGTGCTCGGCCTGCTCGCCGCGGCCCTCGTCGTGACCCTCGCGGGGGGCGGCAGCGTGCTGACCCGGGGCGAGTTCCAGGGCGTGGTGCTCGTCGCCGCGGTCCCCGCGGGGCTCGCCGTGCTGCTGCTCACGCGCGTGCGCGAGGAGCGTCGCGCGCGCGGTCGCCCGCGGGGCGGTGCTACCTGCTCGTGCTGCTCCTCATCGCGCTGGGCAACTCGAGCGACGCGTTCGTCGTGCTCCGGCTCTTCGACCTCGACGCGGGTGTTGCCGGGACTCTGCTGGCGCTCGCGTTCATGAACGGGATGTACGCGCTCGTCTCCGCGCCGGCGGGCGGATGGTCGGATCGCGCCGGCCGGCGCCCGCTGCTGCTCGGCGGCTACCTCGTCTGCGCCGCGATCTGCGCGGCTTCGCGCTCGCCGGGGGGATCGGCACCGCGCTGCTGGTCGTCGCCCTCTACGGTGCGTGCTACGGCGCGACCGAGAGGGCGAGCCGCGCGTTCGTGACCGATCTCTCCGGCGCGAGCGAGCGCGGCAACATGTTCGACTGGTTCCACGCGGTGACCGCCATCGGCGCGCTCCCCGCGAGCGTCGTCGCCGGCGCGCTGTGGAGCGCGGCCTTGCCGGCCGCGGCGTTCCTCTTCGGCTCGGCCGCGTCGATGGCGGCGGCCGCCCTGCGGTTCAGGATCCGGGCTCTGCGCCGCGCATCCGGGGCGTGAGTGGCCGCGTGCGTCGGGGCCGCTACTCGGCCGCGCGCCCGCGGTAGAGCCAGATCTCGACGCGCTCGGCGGTCACGAGACCCTCATGCACGAGCGACTCGATCTGCGAGCGAAGCGCCTCGACCTTCTCCGCGCGATCGACGATCTCGATCAGCATCGGGAGGTCCTGCGAGAGCCGCAGGATCTTCGTCGTGTGGATGTGCGAGCTGCGGCCGTAGCCGGCGACGCCGCGCAGCACCATGACGCTCGAGAGCCCGGCCGCGCGGGCGCGCAGGAGGATCTCCTCCCAGAGCGGACTGTGGTCGACGTGATCGGACTCGCCGACGTAGATGCGAAGCAGGATCCCCTCGGTGGTGCGCTCGTCAACAGGTGCCCCCTCAGGCGCGCGCCAACGACTGGCCCGCCCACGCGAGCAGCACGCTCCCCGTCACGCTCGCGATGATATTGAGCAGCGCGAGCGACCACTCGCCGTCGCTGAGCAGGTTGAGCGTCTCGAGGCTGAACGTCGAGAACGTCGTGTACGCGCCCAGCACCCCGATGGTGAGCGCGATGCGCAACTCGGGCGAGACCGTAGTGCGCTCCACGAGGAACGTCGCGATGAAGCCGAGCGCGAAGGCGCCGGTGAGGTTCACGGCGAGGGTGCCGGTGGGGAAGCTGACGCCGCCCGCCTGCGCGGCGAGCCCGATCCCGTAGCGCATGAGCGCGCCCGCCGCGCCGCCGATCGCGATCAGGAGCAGCTGCACCGCGCCCACGCACCCCTCGCGCTCGGGCGGGTGGAGCGGGCTCCACCCTCGCCGGAAGTTCCGGCACACTGTGCCAGCGCGCCCGGCCGAGGACAACGCGTCGGGGCGCAGCGGGAGGGTTGCCGCCGATGCTCGACCACCTCGTCTATCGCGTCCCGGACCTGGACGCGGCCGTCGACGACCTCGAGGCGCGGCTCGGCGTGCGCGCCGCCGCCGGGGGCAGCCACCCCGGGCGGGGCACGCGCAACGCGCTGCTCGCGCTCGGCGGCGAGCGCTACCTGGAGATCCTCGCGCCGGATCCGGCGCAGCCGCCGCCCGCGGAGCCGTCGCACTTCGGGCCGCCGGTGAGCGCCCCGGTGCTCGCGACCTGGGCCGCGCGCTCGATCCTGCTCGAGGCGCAGGCGGAGCTCGCGCGCGCCCGCGGCCTCGACCTCGGCCCGGTGCGCGACATGTCGCGTGCGCGCCCGGACGGCACGGTCCTGCGCTGGCGGCTCACGAGCGGGACGCGCCCTGGCGACGGGCTGATCCCGTTCCTCATCGACTGGGGCGAGTCCGATCACCCGTCGGCGTCGGCGCCCGGGGGCTGCACGCTCGTCTCGCTACGAGCGCGTCACCCCGACCCGCGGCAGATCCGCGCGTGGATCGCCGCGCTCGAGCTGACGCTGGAGGTCGAGCAGGCGGAGCGGCCCGCGCTGATCGCCGAGATCGACTCGCCGCGCGGGCGGGTCACGCTGACGTAGGCAACTCTCCCGTTACCACTCGGAGCGGCTGCCGCTCGTGACGGGGCACAGCTCCTTCTCCAGCACGATGTCGCCCTCGGGGAGGTAGCCCGCGACCGCCGCGAGCGCGAGCCCCGCGGTGTTGTCCTGGTGCACCTCGATGAAGATGCGGCGCGCGCCGCTCTGCCGCAGGTGCGTCTCTGCGGCCTCCATCAGCTGCAGCCCCAGCCCCCGCTCCCGGGAGTCGGGCGCCACCGCCACGTGATAGATGTACGCGCGCCAGCCGTCGAAGGTCGCGATCACGGTGCCGACGAGCCGGTCCGCCTCCTGCGCGACGAGCACGAGGTTGTAGGGGCCGGCGATCAGCGCCTCCCACTCGTCGTCCTCGGTGCGCTCGAGGCCGGCCTCCTCCCAGAGTGCCAGCACGCGGCTGCGATCGCGTCGCTCGGCGCGACGGAAGACGGCCATCGCTCCCTCCCTCCGCCGGCGCACGACGGGCGTCGCGCGGCGCCACCACGATACTCCTCGCGCGCGAGCCGCCCGCGCCTCAGCGGCCGGTGAGGTACCGCTTCGCCAGCCTGCACACCAACGTGTACGCGGGGTCGAAGGCCGTACCCCAGGAGGAGGCGATGGCCGCGCCGCGCGTGTCCGTCACCGCCCCGTCCGTGCACGACGCGTTCACGGGCGAGAACGACGAGGTCTGGTTCAACTCGCTCGCGCCCCGCGCGGCGTCGGGGGCGACGCTCAGCGAGGCGATCGCCGAGCACGGCCGGCTCATCGACGAGACGCTGGGGCAGTCCGGGGAGCGCCAGATGCCGGCGCTCGGCCGGGGGCCGGTCGACGACCGGGACACGCTCGCCGCGCCGCGTGTGCCGGCGCGCCGCGAGCCGATCGACCCGGAGATGCGCGCGATGATCGAGGCTCACGAGGCGGCGATCTACCCGCTGTACGTCGACTAGGGCATCGGCGGGAAGACGGCCGGAGGGGCGTCCCCGGCGTCCCCGGGGCCGCCCCTCCGCGTGTGCGACGGCTCCGTGACTCCCGCCGCGCGTCGCACGTGGCGGGTCGATGCGCCCCTCACGTTTGTGTGAACGGGTGCGCAGAGGGTGGTACAGAGCCGCGGGCAGACTGCGCGCTGCACCCGAGCGGCGGGTGCGTACAAGGCCGCCGGAAAGCGTCGACGAGGGGGTCCACGATGGCACTCACGGGAATCATCGGGGGACGGTCGCGCTACGCCGCTGTGAGGTTCCCCGTCGCGAGCGCCGCCGCCGCCGCGATCTTCGTCGTCGGGCTGGCGATCGGCGGCAGCGACCGACCGGTGGAGCCGGGCACGCCGGTGCCGACGGTGGACTACCAGGAATCGACGCTCGGCTTGCTGCTGGTACGGGTGACGTTCCCGGTCCGGGTGAGCGATGCATAGGCGGTCGAGGACGAGCCGCTCGCCGGCGAGCCCCCTCGGGGGCGCCCGAGACGAGGGGGGGTCCGGTCCCCCACCGCCGGGCCGCCCCTCGTCGTGCTCGGCCGCGCCCCGGGGCTCGCGCCTATACTCCCGCCCTAGGGACGGCGTCGCGATGGCTGAGCTGACCACCCGTCCGTTCGAGCGTGCCGATGTTGCTGCGGCGTCCGCGCTGCTCGCCGCCCGCCACTGCGCCGACCGCGCGCGCGAGCCGCTGCTCCCCGCGCGGTTCGAGTCGCCGGACGCGTGCGCCGAGCTCGTGCGGGAGGCGACCGACTACGCGGACGGAGTCGTCGCGGAGCGCGACGGCGCGCTCGGCGGGTTCCTCTTCGGCGTCCCGATCCTGCGGGCGCCCGACCATCCCTCGGCGCGGTTCCAGCCCCTGCGCGCGTGCATGATGTTCGCGCACGGCCACGCGGTCGCCGCGTCCGAGGATCCGTTCGCGGTCACCCAGGCGCTCTACGCGGCGCTCGGTGACGGCCTCGTGCGCCGCGGCATCTTCGCGCACCTCGTGCACCTCGCCTCCGCCGACGCGCCGCTCGGCGCGGCGTGGAGCGACCTCGGGTTCGGGCGCTGGAGCGTCTACGCGGCGCGCGACCTCGCGCCGCTGCCGCGCGCGGGCGCCGCCGGCGTCGTCGTGCGCGAGGCGACCGCGGAGGACATCGCCCTGGCGGCGCGGCTCGCCGACGAGGAGGTGCGCTTCCACGCGCGCGCGCCGATCTGGCACGCCTACCTCGGGCGCGACACCGCCGCCGCCGTGCGGCGCGAGATCGCGGGGCTGGTCGAGGGCGCGGAGAGCGCGGTCTTCCTCGCCTCGCGGGACGGGCGCGAGGTGGGGGTGACCGCGGTCTCGCCGGCCGCCGCGGGCCCGCTCTTCACGCCGGATCGCTGCGCGTACCTCGGGCAGACGGCGGTGCTCGCGGAGGCGCGCGGCCAGGGGACGGGCGCGGCGCTCGTCGGGGCGGCGCTCGGCTGGGCGCGCGAGCGCGGCTACGCGCATGCGACGCTGCACTTCTCGGTCGCGAACGCGCTCTCGCGCTCGTTCTGGACTGGGCTGGGATTCCGGCCGGTGCTCTGGCACATGCTGCGCCTGGTCGACGAGCGCGCGGCGTGGGCGCGTCCGCCCGGCGCGCAGCCTTGAGCGCTCCCCCCCGGCAGGCGATCAGCGCGCGATGTGGGCCGGTGCGTGCTGCGCGCGGCCGACGCGCAGCGCGGTGAGCGCGCCGGCGACCGAGAGCGCTGCCATCAGCAGGAACGTCGCCTGCACGAAGAGCGCGCGCGGCCCGTCCGAGGCGTCGAGCGCGACGATCACGCCCGCGATGCCCGCGCCCAGGGCGGCGCCCAGCATCTCGGTGATCTTGAGCGAGGAGGCGGCGGCGCCCTCGCGCCCGGGCGACGTCGCCGCGAGCACGATCAGCGAGTAGCTCTGGTAGGCGAGCCCGATCCCGAGCCCGCCGACGCTCCAGAGCGCGATCGAAGCCACCACCGGCACGCGCGGGTCGGTCCCGGCCGCCGCGCCCGCGCAGCCCGCGGCGAGCAGCAGCAGCCCGAACATCGCCGTCGAGCGTCGCGGCATGCGCTCGCCGGCGCGCTCCTGGATCCATGCCCCGCCGGTCCACGCCACGGTCGCCGCCGTGAGCGCGATGCCCGCGACGATCGCCGACTGCCCGCGCACGGCGGTGAGCATGAGCGGCACGAAGGCCTCGGTGCCGAAGAACGCGAGGTTGAGCAGCCCGTGGCCCGCGATCGCCGCCGGGATGCCCGCCGCGGCGCGCAGCGTGCCGGGCGGCACGAGCCGGCGGAACGGGCCGAGCCCGACCGCGAGCCCCGCGACCGCGATCGACGCGCCCCAGAGCCCGCCCACCGAGAGCCCGGCCAGCGCGCCCGCCGCACCGACGGCGACGCGCAGCGCGCTCACGAGTCCGGCGCCGG
>VGNK01000163.1 GCA_016866055.1 Chloroflexota bacterium
GCCGCGGCGCCGGCCGTCCGCATGAACGCGCGCCGGCCGAGCGGCTGGTGCCCGCCCTCGCCGCCGTCGCCACCCGCCGCGCCACCCTGCGGGGCGTCCTGTGTCGACTGGTTCGTCATCGTCTGCCTCCCACCGGCTGCCGGTGCGTTCGCCGTCCTCGCGGAGCGACTACGTCGTGTTGTGCAGGTAGGTGCCGCGCACGTCGTCGAAGTACTCGCGGATGAAACTCGGCTCGCGCAGCGGCACCGAGACGAACTCCTTGCCCGCCTCGTCGTAGCCGCGCGCGATCCCGTCCTTGACGTCGAAGCCGTGGATGATCCGCTCGGTCGCGCCGAACAGCATCATCAGCCCGACGAGCTCCGGGTCGTCCTTCGCGTTCGCGTACTTCTGAATCGCCGAGTCGGTCTCCGGCCCGAACATCTGCCGCGTGTAGTTCCGCTCCGCGTGGATCGGAGGGA
Source organism: Chloroflexota bacterium (assembly GCA_016866055.1). Lineage (GTDB taxonomy): Bacteria > Chloroflexota > Dehalococcoidia > UBA2979 > UBA2979 > VGNK01. The sequence goes on from VGNK01000163.1 coordinate 459, forward strand.
TGTAGTACACGTTCGGCTCGGTCCCGGACTGCGCGTACAGCGGCAGCGCCACCTTCTTCACCTTCACGAGGTAGTCGATCGGATTGCGTCGGTCGACGACGTCCGGCGGGCTGATGAAGCCGGCGATGCGGATGCGGCCGATGCACGTCACGACGCACTGCGGCTGGTCGCCCTGCTCGATCTTCGGGTAGCACGCCACGCACTTCTCGCTCGTGCGCGTGGTGTTGTTGAACATCACCTTCTTGTACGGGCAGGCCGAGACGCACTCCTGGTAGCCGCGGCAGCGCGCCTGGTCGACGAGCACGATCCCGTCCTCGGGGCGCTTGTAGATCGCCTGCCGCGGGCAGGCGGCGAGGCACGCCGGGTAGGTGCAGTGATTGCAGATGCGCGCCATGTAGTAGAACCACATGTCGTGCGGGGTCTGCTTGATGTACGAGCCCTGGTCCGCCAGGCCCGCCGGCTCGTCCTCACCGATGTTCGGGTAGGCCCAGTGCTCGCTCTCGGGCTGCCAGCCCTTCACGCGCTCCCCGGGGCCGGCCGCCTCGAAGACGGTCTTCCCCTCGTACTTCCCGTCCTTCCAGGCGCCGGGGCCGATCATGTCGAGGAGCTGCACGTCCCAGCCCACGGGGAAGAAGCCGTACGGCTTCGTCTCCACGTTGTTCCAGAGCATGTACTCCTGGCCGCGACCCCAGGTCCACGTCTGCTTGCACGCGATCGTGCACGTCTGGCAGGCGATGCACTTGTTCGGGTCGAAGACCCAGGCGATCTGGCGCTTCGGGCGGCTCTCCTCGTACTGGTACTGCATCTTCCGGCCGAGCTGCCAGTTGAAGACCTCGGGCATCGTTCGTTCCCTCCGCGGTCCGCCGCGCGCCTGATCCGGACGCCGTCTACGTCACGAACCCGCCGCTCAGGTACCGCTTCATCACGTCCGACTCGTAGGTCGGCCGCAAGCCTTCGCGCGCCGGCCGCCAGAGCTTGTTCCCGTCGAAGCCGCCGGGCTCCGCCTTCTCGATGCGGATGAACGACTCCTTCGGCGCGCCCACGACCGAGTGCACGTCGCCCTCGAAGCCCTTGCCGAGCTGCTGCCCGAAGTACGGCTTGCGCACCATCGAGTCGGTCATCAGCGTCGGCTTCAGCCAGGCGCGCGTGCCGCTCTGGTGGCTGCCGTGCCGGAAGTAGGACTGGTAGTTCGTCTCGGGGTTCTTCGCGAGACCGTCCGCGCGCTCCTTCTGCCCGCGCACCGAGCCCTTCGTCGCCACGTACATGTGGAACCACATGCGCGTGACGCCGGGCTGCATCGCGTTGTTGAAGCGCGCGCGCGCCATCCCGCGCGCAACGTCGTAGTAGGCGTCGCCCGACTTCCAGCCGCGGTAGGGCCGGTCCTCGGGGTCGCCGTCGAACCAGACGTAGTCGCCGTCCTCGATGCCGAGCGCCTTCGCGTCCTTCGGGTGGATCTCCAGGTAGCTCTCGCCCACCCACGGCTTGCGCCGGTCGTGCCGGTACATGTCGCCGTACGGCCCGAACAGGTAGCCCATCCAGTCGAGGTCGACCGGCGTTGTGTGCGCGCCGTGGCGGTACTTCGGGGTGATGAAGATGAACTTGAACCGGCTGTCCTTCGCGGTCAGCGGGTGCTTCGTCACCTTCAGCTCGGACCACGGCTTCACGACGTTGCGGACCTGCCGCGTCTCCGTCGAGAGGTCGTCGACCTTCAGCCCGTAGCGCTCCGGCCCCTGCGGGTTGATGGCGGGGTGCGGCTTCCCGAGGATCGCGTTCGGCTCGTGGAAGGTCGCGTCGATCGGCTCACGCCAGACCGGCAGGTTCTCGCCGTGCTCGAGCCACTCCGCCTCGTCGCGGTAGAACTCCAGGCGCCCGGTGCGGTTGTACCAGGGCTTGCTCTCCTGGCGCTGCTCCCAGCCGATCTGCCGCGGGTAGGTGCGGAAGTTCATGAGCGCCGGGATGCCCTGCAGCGCCTTCGCGTGCAGGTCGTCGAAGCGGTAGCCCCGCGTCGTCGTGCTCGCGTCGAAGATGCGCTGGAGGTACGTCTCCGCCTTCCCGTCGTGCACGAACTTCCAGTGGTCGATCATCCGGCGGTCGCCGGTGATCTCGCCGAGCCGCTTCGCGATGCCCGCGAGCACCTCGATGTCGCCGCGCGTGTCGAAGATCCGCTTCAGCGGCGAGCGCGGGAAGAGCTGCACAAACGGGTTCGTGCAGGATCCCGTGGCGTCCGGCGCCTTCGTCTCGGCCCAGGAGTCCACGCCGAAGACGATGTCCGCGTACTCGCAGCTCGCCGTCCACCACCACTCGTTGCAGAAGATCGCGTCGATCTTCGGGAGCGTGTTGTGGACGACGTCGTGGTGCCACTTCGCGTTCCCGAGGATCGAGTTCGAGTTCCCGAAGTGCATGATCTTCGTGGGCGTCGGCATGTGCGACGCGCCGGTGAAGTTCTTGTTGCCCACGCGCAGCGGGCGGTCGCCGTAGTTGTAGTAGTGCGCGGACTCCGTCTTGTAGAAGACGCGCGTGCGGGCGGGCCTGGTCCCGTCGAGCTCCTGGTTGAACGGGTCCTCGGCGACGTACTGCGGGATGCCGTTGAAGACCGACCCGCGGTAGTTGCCCGCGTAGGAGCCCGCGTTCCCGCCGATCTGCCCGATGTTGTCGGTGACCGCCGCGAGCAGCAGCAGCGCGCGGTCCTTGAGGTCGGCGTTGAAGTAGTGGTTCGGGCCCATGCCGTGCGTGAGCAGCGCGGTGCCCTTCGCCTTCGCGATCTGCGTGGCGAGGCTGGCGATCGCCTCCTTCGGCGCCCACGTGATCTCCGAGGTGGACTGCGCGTCGAAGTTGTCGTCCAGGTACTGCTTGAGCAGGTCGTACACCGGCCGCACCGCGACGGTCTGGCCGTTCACGAGGCGCACGTTGAACGAACCCAGCAGCGCCGGGTCGGCGCCCGCGCTGATCAGCCGCGTCCCGACCTGGTCGCGCGTGACGACCTTCGGGCCGTTCGTGCGCGCGTCCCAGACGACGAAGTCCCCCCACTCCTGCCGGAGCGCGTCGGTCACGTACTGCGTGCCCTGCATGTTCGGCGCCGACGGCATCGTCTGCCCCGCGCCGAGCACCTGCACGAAGTTCGAGAGCGGCGCCGGCCGGTAGCCCGGCTCGATGTCGCTCGCCGCGAGCAGCCGCTTGCTGTCCATGCGGACGAGCAGCGGCAGGTCCGTGAACTCCTTGATCTTCCCCTCGTCCGCGAGCCGGTTCGCAAAGAGGTACTGCACGCAGCCGAGCGCCAGCGCGGCGTCCGTGCCGGGCCGGATCATGATCACCTCGTCGGCGCGGTTGGACGTCGACTGGTAGTCGGTGGTGACCGTGATGATGCGCGTGCCCTTGAGGCGCGCCTCGGCCAGCCAGTGGCCGTCGGGCATCTTCGTCGAGATCCAGTTCATCCCGAACGTCACGACGAGCGTCGCGTACTCGGCGGCGAAGAGGTCGTGGTCGATCGTCTGCTGGCCGGTGACCATCGGGTGGCCGGGGGGCAGGTCGGTGTGCCAGGCGTAGTTGTCCCAGCCGCGCGAGCCCTTCGCCTTGTCCGGGCCCACCTTGCGCACGTGGTCGTCGAGCAGCGCGAGCATGTTCGCGAAGCGGTAGAAGCCGAAGATGCGGGTGATGCCGAGGAGCGGCATACCGCCGCGCATCTTCACGGCGCGCGTGCCGGCCTCCTCCATCGCCGCGATCATGTCGGGGTCGTACCCCTGCTTGCGCAAGAGCTCGGCGCCCTTGGCGCCGGCGTAGGTCGTCGCGACGTTCACGTAGGCCTTCGCCGCGAGGTCGAACGCCTCGTCCCAGCCGACCTTGAGCCAGCGGTCCGCGCCGCGCTTCGTCAGGTCGGTCTGCGGCTTGCCGGTCTCCGCGTCACGCGGGAAGCCGGCGTCGGCCCACTGCTTGAAGCCCTCGCGCACCATCGCGCCCTGCACGCGCCGGTCGCCGTAGAAGCGCCGCGCGAGCGCGAGCCCCTTCTGGCAGCACCGCGGATCCCAGCGGTGGGACGCACGGTTCCCGTGCAGGTCCTCGGCCTTGCCGTAGCCGTAGGTGGGGCCGATGCGGACGACCACGCCGTTCTTCACGTGCGCGCGCAGCAGGCAGTTGTGCGTGTCGTTCGGGGCGCAGGTGAAGATGAAGCTGCTGTCCGACTTGAACAGGTCGCGGTAGGCGCGTTCCCAGTCGCGGCTGGGGAAGACCTTGAACGGGTCGCCGATGACGACGGGCTCCGACGCCTCGAGCAACCACGGCTCGAACGCGAACGTCTCCGCGAGCGCAAGCCCGAGGCCCGCCCCGGCCGCACGTCGCAGGAACGTGCGTCGCGACCACCCGGCTGTGTCGACCATCCCAGCCTCCTCCGCCACGCACCCGCGGGGGCTCGGCCGGGCTGGACAGGCCAGCCCGCAGACCGATCGCCCGTCGCAGGCCACGCTAGAAGGGGAGCGTGACCGGGCCGAGGGACCTAGGTCCGGTCACCGACATGACGACCGGATGCGTTCGCCGCGCAATCGATCGCGTGCGCGCCGTACGCGCGTCTCGGCGGCGCAGGAGCCGCGTGGGCGGCCGGCGCCGGCCGCCCACGCGCGCGGTGGGCGCGCCGACCGGAGGCCTTACGGGACGAGCATGCCGCGGCTCACCGCCGTCTGGCGCTCGTGCCACTCCGCCTCGGCGAAGGCGTCGTTCACGCTCGCGAGCGGGTACCGGTTCGAGACGATCTTGTGGTAAGGCACCGTCTCGCGGTTCTTCACCATGCGCTCCATCATCATCGGGAGCAGCGACGGCCGGTACATGCGCGACCCCAGGATCCGCTTGGCGCCCGAGATCAGCACCGACGGGTCGAGCTCGACGGTCGCGTGGCGCACGATGTTCCCGATCTCGACGAAGGTGCCGCCGTTCGCGAGGTAGTCCAGCCCCTCGACGAGCAGCTCCGGCCGGCCGACGAGCTCGAGCACGATGTCGGCGCCCCGCCCTTCGGTGAGGTCCCAGATGCGCTCTCGCCGCTCCTCGCGCGTGGGGTACTCGGTGATGTCGATCGTGTGGTCCGCGCCGAACTCGCGGGCGAGCGCCAGGCGCTGCTTCAGGCGGTCGAGCACGATCACCTTGTGCGCGCCCATGTCCTTCGCCATCGCGGTCGCGTTCAGCCCGAGCCCGCCCGCGCCCTGCACGACGACGTAGTCGCCCTCCTTCGCGCCGGCGCGCAGCAGCCCCTCGGTCACCGTCCCCGTCGCGCAGTTGACGAAGCCGAGCACGTCGTCGGGCAGCTCGTCCGGCACGCGGAACGCGGGGCGGCCCGGCGGGATGTAGTAGTAGTCGGCGTAGGTGCCCGTGAAGTAGGGGAACTCGCCGGCCTGGCGCGCCGGCTGCGCGCCCGAGCACCAGTTCTGGTTCCCGTTGATGCACTGGTAGCAGCGGTTGCACGGAGCGATCGCCGCGTACATGAGCCGGTCGCCCTCGCGGATGGGGCGCCCCAGCGAGTCGGTGGTGACCCCGCCGCCGAGCTTCGCGATTACGCCGGTGCCCTCGTGGCCCATGACGCGACCGTTCGGGGGGATCGGCGCGTACGCCTCCCCGCGCCAGGTGTGGAGGTCGGAGCCGCAGATCCCCGCCTGGGTGATGCGCAGCAGGATCGCGCCGGGCTCGGGATCCGGGACCGGGTACTCCTCGATCGCGAACGGCTTCCCGTACTCCTTCACGACGACGACGCGCCCGGCGGCCATCGCGCACCCCCTCCCGCCCGCACCCGCGGGCGCGCGGAGCATAACAGCCGTGCATCCCGAGCCCGCGCCCGGCCGGGGTCGCCCGGCACGTTCGGGGCGCGAGAGGACCGGCACGCGCGGG
>VGNK01000164.1 GCA_016866055.1 Chloroflexota bacterium
GGGCGGCGTCGAGGCGAGCCGCCGGCGCGAGAGCGCCGCCCGCGGCATGCACACCCGGCTCGTGGGTCACCGGGCAGCGAGCGCAGACCGCGCCGCGCTCGTCGTGACGGCCGTGGCCGGCGGACGGGGCCGCTGATCCTGCTGGCGGGGCGGCTGTGATCGCGTCATCAGCCGGCGCGCCGGCGGGCTCGCGCGTCAGCTGCGGGGCTCGTCGGGGTAGCGGTGCTCGAGCCAGAGCAGTACGGCGGCGAGCAACACGCCGAAGATCGCGCCGATCGCCATCCCGAGGAGCACCTGGTCGGCGTCGAAGCGCAGGAAGAGGTAGACGACGAAGGCGATCGTGAAGCCGAGCAGGAAGGAGAGCGAGGCCTGCCGGATCCGCCGCCACATGCGCGGGAGTGTATGGACGCACCTGGTCGGCGGCGAACCCGCGCGACGTCTCAGCGGGCGGTGTGGCGTCCGACCGCCCGCTGCCGCGCCTCAGCCCCGCGCTCACCCACGTGTGATTGCCGAAGGGCATACGGCGAAACCGAACTCCTGTCTCGGTCGCGTGGCGCGCCGTGCGGGCGCGGGCCTCAACGAGCGGCTCTTGTTATCCTCGGCCCCGCGCGGCGCCCGGCCGCGCGTCTTGCTTCATCCGCGGAGAGGGTCACGCCGTGGAAGTCGTGCCCGGACTGCACCGGCTGCGCACGCCGATGACGAGCAACGCGCTGCCCTGGATCATGCCGTACGCCTTCGAGGGCTCCGGCGGCGTCTCGCTCTTCGACTCCGGGTACGGGACGCCGGAGGCGTCGGAGTGGCTCACGCAGCAGCTCCACGGCATCGGCTACCAGCCGTCGGACATCGAGCGGCTGATCGTCTCGCACGGGCATCCCGATCACCTCGGGATGGCGGACTGGATCAGGGAGCAGTCACCGCGCTGCGAGGTCATCATGCTCGGGCGCGAGGCCGACTGGTTCGGCCACCACCACGGGCACGACGGCTACATGGGGCGCATGCGCGGCTGGCTCGAGCGCCACGGCGTCGCGCTCGAGGAGCTGAAGGAGGGGTTCCGCCGCGCCTCCTCGGATCACGCGGCCGGCGACGACAACCGCGACTCCGGCGACGTCTCGACCGAGACGGAGCGGCGCTCCTGGTCGATGCCGCAGGTGAAGGTCGACCACCGCCTGCAGGACCGCGAGGTGCTCGAGTTCGACGGCTGGCGGATCGAGGCCGTCTGGACGCCCGGCCACACGCCCGGGCACCTCTGCATCTTCGAGCCGCAGCACCGGCTGATGTTCACGGGCGATCACGTGCTCTCGCGCATCACCCCGAACGTCTCGCTCTCCGAGGAGGACGAGGCGGCCGGCCGCAGCCCGCTCGCGGAGTTCCTGGACTCGCTCGACAAGGTCGCGCGCTTCGACACGCACCTGGCGCTCCCGGCGCACGAGGACGTGATCGACGACCTCCCCGCGCGCTGCGCGGAGATCCGCCGCCACCACGACCGGCGCCTCGAGGAGGTGTTCGCGGGCATCGGTGACGGCGTCGCGACGGCGAGCGAGGTCTCGTCGCGCGTGACGTGGAACCGGCCCTACGCGACGTTCAACGTGTTCAAGAAGCGCTCGGCGCTCGGGGAGACGCTCTCGCACCTCAAGCTGCTCGAGGAGCGCGGCCGCGTGCGGCGCGTCGAGGACGAGGGCGTGCTGCGCTGGGAGCAGATCCGGCCGCGCTAGCGAGCCGCGGATGGCGTCCCGCGGCGAGCCGCGGGATTCATCCCGCGGGTCCGGAGGTACGGGATCGGCTACGCGGCGCGGGCGAGACGCCCCGGCTGCCCCAGCTCCGCCATCCGGTTGATCGCGTCGAATGCGGCGGTCTTGTAGCACTCCGCGAGCGTCGGGTAGTTGAACACCGCGTCGACGAAGTAGTCCGCGCCGCCCCCGAACGCCATCACCGCCTGGCCGATGTGCACGAGCTCCACCGCGCCCTCGCCGATCACGTGCACGCCGAGCAGCCGGCGCGTCTCGAGGTGGAAGATCAGCTTCAGCAGCCCGTTGAGGTCGCCCACGATCTGCCCGCGGGCGATCTCGCGGTAGTGCGCGGTGCCGACCTCGTAGGGGACGCCTTCCTCGGTCAGCTGCTCCTCCGTGAGCCCGACCATCGAGATCTCGGGCACGGTGTACAGGCCGTAGGGGAAGAGCGCCGCGATCGCGCGCGTCGGCGCGCCGAACGCGTGCGCGGCCGCGAGCCGCCCCTGCTCCATCGACGTCGCCGCGAGCGCCGGGAAGCCGATCACGTCCCCGACCGCGTCGATCCCCGCGACCGGCGTCTGGTAGTGCTCGTCGACCGCGATGCGCCCGCGCGTGTCCGCCACCAGCCCCGCCGCCTCCAGCCCGAGCCCCGCGGTCGCGCCGGTGCGGCCGACGCTGTAGAGCGCCGCCTCGCTGATCACCTGCTTGCCGGAGGCGAGGTGGATGCGCACGCGCTCGCCGTGCTCGCCGGCCACGCGCTCAATCCCGCTCACCTCCTCGCCGAGGCGCAGCGTCACGCGGTTGCGCCGCAGCTGGTAGGCGAGCGAGGCCACGATCTCGGTGTCGATGAACGGCAGCAGCTCGCGGCGCTTGTCGATCAGCGTCACGCGCACCCCGAGCGCCGCGAACATGCTTGCGTACTCGCACCCGATGACGCCGGCGCCCACGACCACGAGCGCGCGCGGCACGCGGTCGATCGCGAGGATGTCGTCGCTCGTGAAGACGAGCCGCCCGTCGAACGGGATGTGCGGGTCGACCGTCGTCCCGCTCCCGGTCGCGATCACGATGCGGGCGCCTCGACCGCCTGCGGCGGGTCGCCGTCGCCGGGTTCCAGCCGCAGGCTGCGCGGCCCCGTGAAGACCGCGCGCGCCCAGAACAGCTCCACGCCGTTGCGCTGCAGCTGGTGCCGCGCAACCTCGATCTCGTTCTCGACCACCTGGTTCACGCGCCGCCTGAAATCGCCGATCGTCACCCGCCGCGCGGGCGAGACGCCGGCCCCCGCCAGCACCTGCGTCCGCGGGCCGGCCACCTGGAGGATCGCCTCGCGCAGGGTCTTGCTCGGGATCGTCCCGGTGTTGATGCAGACGCCGCCGACCGCGCTCGACATCTCGGCGAGCCCGACGCGCTTCCCCATCTTGGCCGCCTGGATCGCGGCACGCTGACCCGCCGGCCCGGAGCCGATCACGAAGAGGTCGAGGGCGGAGCCCTGGCCGTTCATACGCACCCATCACCGAACGTCGCCGGAGGCGAAGCCTGATCCTGATCATCGGCAGGCGCGGCCCGTCCGCGACGGCCGCGGGGCGGCTTTTTCGTATGCTGCGCCGCGAAATCACCGCACGCTCCCGGGAGGGCCCGGATGACCGGCCTCTACACCTCGGCCCGCTTCTTCGCCCGCCACGGCGACGCCATCTCGGCGATCGAGCAGGCCACCGGCGCCACCTTCGAGCGCATCCCCGTCCCCGACGAGGACCAGCTCGACCCGGCCGCCGTGGAGCGCATCGAGATCGCCTTCTTCGCGAACGACCTGATCAACGCCGGGCCGGTGACGCGGCGCTTCTTCGGCGCGGTGCGCCGGGCGCCGAACCTGCGCTGGATCCACGCGGCCCACGCCGGCACCGACGCCCCCGTCTACCAGGAGCTGCTCGCGAAGGGCGTGCGCGTCACGACCTCGTCCGGGGACGCCGCCGTCCCGATCGCGCAGACCGCGATCGGCGCGCTGCTGATGCTCGCGCGCGGCTACCCGCGCTGGCTCGACGCCCAGCGCCGGCACGCCTGGGAGCCGCACCGGGGACGGCTCCCGCGCGACCTCGAGGGGCAGGTGATGATCGTGATCGGCGTCGGCGCCATCGGCAACGAGGTCGCGCGGCTCGCGCGGGCGCTCGGGATGCACGTGATCGGCGTCCGCCGCAGCCCGCAACGTCCCGAGGATCACGTCGACGAGATGCACCCGCCGGCCGCGCTCTCGGCGCTCTACCCGCGGGCGGACTGGGTCGCGATCGCCTGCCCGCTCACGCCGGAGACGCGCGGCCTCATCGACGCCGCGGCGATCGCGGCGCTCCCGGAGGGGGCGCGCGTGCTCAACGTCGCGCGCGGCGAGGTGGTCGACGAGGCGGCGCTCACCGCCGCGCTCGCGGAGGGGCGGCTCGCCGGCGCCTACCTCGACGTCTTCCACGAGGAGCCGCTGCCGGCCGATTCGCCGCTCTGGGACCTGCCGAACGTGATCGTGACCCCGCACAACTCCTCGACATCGGCCGGCTACGGCGAGCGCACCGTCCGGCGCTACCTGCGCAACCTCGAGCACTGGGTGCGCGGGGAGCCGCTCGAGCAGGAGGTCTGAGCGCGGCGCGCGCCCGCACGCGCCGCCGGCGCTACGGGTCGCGCGTGTCGAGCGTGACCGGGAACGGCACGTCCGGGTAGTCCTCGAGCAGCCGCCGCCATGCGCGGCGGCCGATGCGCTCCGCCTCCCGCACGATCGCGCGCTCGTCCATGGTGAGCACCACCCCGTCGCGCATCACCCAGCGCCCGTCCACCATCACCGAGGTGACGTCCGCCGGCGTCCCCTGGTGCACGAACGCGGACACGAAGCGCATCGTCGGCACGAGGTGCGCGCGCTGCGTCTCGACGACGATCAGGTCGGCGAGCTTCCCCACCTCGAGCGTGCCCGCCTCCGGCTGCGCGAGCGCGCGGTGGCCGGCCGCCGTCGCCCACTCGAGCACGTCCTCGGGCGTCGGGCGCTCGCCGTCGCCGGTGCGCACGCGCTCCATGAAGAGCCCCGTGCGCATCACCTCGACCATGTCCTCGGCCATGTTGTCCGAGCCCATCGCGATCGGGCAGCCGGCCGCCGCGAGCTCGCCGATGCGCGGGCTGTAGCCGCGGCGCGCGGCGATCGCGGAGTTGAACGCGACCACCGTGCGCGAGCGGCCGAGCAGCGCGATCTCGCGCGTGTCCATGCAGCGGCAGTGCCCGGCCACCAGCCGGTCGTGCAGGTAGTCGTGCTGGAAGAGGTACTCGGTCGGCAGCACGCCGCGCGTGCGCATCACCGCCTCCACCTCCCACCACGACTGGTTGAGGTGGATCGTCGCGATCGCGCCGAGCCGCTCTTGCAGATCGCGCAGCCGCCGCAGCAGCCCCGGCGAGACCGCCTCCGGCGCGTGCCCGGCGACCGCGACGCTCACGCGCCCGTCCCCGGCGCCGTGGTAGCCGCGGTGGAGGTCCTCGATGCGCTGGAGCCCCGCCTCCCCGCGCGCGTCGTCGAACTCGAAGACGCCGTCGCGGACCGCGCGCGCCTGGTCGAGGTCGGCGGCGGTCTCGCCGAGCACGATGCGCAGCCCGGTCGCCATCATCGCGTCGGCGTACGCCGCGATCCCCGTCCCGATCTCGAACGGCGAGGTCGTGCCCGAGCGGATCGACTCCAGCGCGCCGAGCTGCGCCATCACCACGCGCTCCTCGTCGCTGAGGTAGGCGCCGGCGTTGCGCGGGAAGCGCAGCGTCGAGGGGAACGAGAAGTCCTCCTGAATGCCGCGCGACAGCGTGAGCGTGAAGTGCGTGTGGCAGTTCGCGAAGCCCGGCAGCACCGCCTTGCCGCGGCCGTCGATCCGCTCGGCGCGGGGGAGCTGCGCCGCGACCTCGTCCGTGGGACCGATCGCGACGATGCGGTTGCCGTCGATCCCGACGGCGGTGTCGGGCAGCACACGGCGGCCGGCGTCGACGGTGATCACGGTGGCGTGCTCGATCACGGTGGGCATCGCGAGCGCCTCTCACGCGGGCGGGCCGGCGGGACGCGGGCGATCGTAGCGACCACGCGGGCCCACGCCCCGCAATCTGTCGGGCACGCGGGCGCGCGCTGAGCACGACCCGCAGGCGAACGCGGAGGCCGGGCGCCGCTGACGCGGCGGGCGCGAGGGCGCGCGCGGAGGCGCGTCCCGCCCGCCTACGGCACGAGCACCGCCGTGCCCTCGGTGCGTCGGTCGCCAGCCACTCGAGCGCGCGGTTCGCCTCCGCGAGCGTGTACGTCTCCACGGCCGAGCGGACCGGGATCGCCGCTGCGAGCGCGAGGAAGTCGCGCGCGTCCGCGCGCGTGAAGTTCGCCACGCTCCGGATCGTGCGCTCCCACCAGAGGTCGGCGTACGGGAACTCGGGCATGCGGTCGAGGTGGATGGCGTTCACCGCGACCGTGCCGCCGCGGTTGAGCGCGCGCCGCGCGTCGATCACGACCTCGCCCGCCGGCGCGAACGTCACCGCCGCGTCGAGCGGCGCGGGCGGCCGCTCGCCCGCCCCG
>VGNK01000165.1 GCA_016866055.1 Chloroflexota bacterium
GCCACGCTGAAATGGGTCGACTGGTGCACCCACCGCCGCCTCTTCAGCGCCCTCGGCTACGTCCCGCCCGCCGAGTACGAGGCGAATCACGACCCTGTGCCAGTCCTGACGGAGGCCGGGACTCAATATCCGAGCCTCCATCAAACCCGGGGCGATTCAGCACGCCCGTCCACTGCAGCTTCGTGTTCAGCTTGCGCATGTCGAGGATGTCCGTCGTGCGCGGGCTGAGCGCGTGCAGGTTGCCGGCGTCGAACTGTGCCTTGTAGTTCGCGTACTCGGGGATGATCGCGTTGTCGACGCCGTCCAGGTACGGCATCCCCTTCACGAAGTGGTCGGGGTTGCGCTTGTAGGTCATGCGCGACGAAGCGGCGTAGTTCTCCAGGATCAAGGGCCCGCTCCCGATCGGCTGTTTGATCGGGTCGAACCCGCCGTCCGACTCCTTCGGCATCACCCAGAGCGCGTTGGCGTCCGCGAGGAAGTCGAGGAACGTGGGAGAGGGCTGGGGGAGCGTGAAGCGCAGCGTGTAGTCGTCGACGTTCTGCAGCGTCGCCCCCTTCGGCACGAGCGTGACGCCCGGCGACTTCGGGTCCGTCAGGCGGCGCCAGGAGAAGAGCACGCCCTCCGCCTTCAGCTCGCGCCCGCCGAGCGGCGGCAGGTTCTGGAACTTGACCCCCCGGCGCAGCCTGACGACCCAGCTCTTGCCTTCGGGGCTCTCGGCGGACTCCGCCAGGTCCGTCGTCACGCCGGCGTCGGCCGCGGCGACTTCCGGCTGCGCATCGATGCGGGAGAGCCTGCTGTAGACGTGCGCCGCGAAGCCCTTCACCGTGTAGCTGAGGTTGGCGTACGGGCCGAGCGAGGTGGGGTCGACGACGATGTACCCCTTCCAGGTCCCCCGCGTTTGGGCCCGGGAGCCACGACTGGCGTGGGGGAAACGGTCGCCGCGCCCTTCGCGGCGGGCGCGGCCGGCGCGGCTGGCGCCTCCTCCTTCCCCCCGCAGCCGACGAGGGTGCCGGCGAGCAGGCCGGCGCCGGTGACGCCGGCTGCACGTAAGAGCGCTCGACGGGACGCCCCCGCTCGCGCGTGCGGGACCGGAACGAGTAGCGGTCCACCGTTCCCTCCAGAGTGCGTGGACGCATGTGATTACCCGCACCCATGTCAGGATCCTCCCGGCTGTAATCGCAGCCCGACGGACCGGCGCCGCCGGCGACCGGCGGGCGGAGCGGCCGCGCGCGCCGTGCGTGCTAGGCTCGCGCGCGGGGGGGGAGGAGGGTTGCGATGGCAGACGGTCGCGTCGGCGTTTCGATCCAGGCCTTCAGCGCGCCGCTCGCGGTCGCGCAGATCCAGCAGGCGGAGGCCGCCGGGATCCCCACCGCATGGGCGACGATCGGCGGCGCAGGCGGTGCGGACCCGCTCACGACGTACGCGGCGGCGCTCACCGCGACGAGCCGGATCGTGCTCGGCACGGCGATCGTCCCCACCTGGCCGCGACACCCGATCGCGCTCGCGCAGCAGGCCATCGCGCTCGAGCAGCTCGCGCCGGGGCGCATCCGGCTCGGCGTCGGTCCGTCGCACGAGCGGTCGATGGTGCCCTCGTACGGGGTGCGGTGGGAGGCGCCGCTCGCGAACCTGCGCGAGTACCTGGTGGTCCTGCGCGCGCTGCTGCACGAGGGGCAGGTCGACTTCGACGGCCGCCACGTCGTCGCCCACAGCCGGCTGCGCGCTCCCGTGCCCCTTCCGATCGTCGCCTCGGCGCTGCGCCCCCGCTCGTACGAGGTCTGCGGTGAGCTCGCCGACGGCGCGATCTCGTGGATGACGCCGAAGCCGTTCCTGATCCAGGAGGCGTTGCCGGCCATTCGCCGCGGCGCGCAGCGGGCCGGGCGCCCAGCGCCGCCGTTGATCGCGCACGTGCCGATCGCCGTGAACGAGGACCGCGCGGCCGTGCACGCGCTCGCGCAGGGCCAGCTCGCGAACTACTCGCGCACGCCCTTCTACCAGGCGATGTTCGCCGCGGCGGGGTTCCCCCAGGTAGAGGGCGGCTACCCCGAGGGGTTGCTCGACACGCTCGTCGTGCACGGCAGTGAGCAGCAGGTGGCCGAGGGGCTCGCGGCGTACGTGCGCGACGGCGCCGGCGAGGTGCTCGCCGCGCCGCTGCTCGACCCCGACGACCGCGAGGGCTCGCTCGCGCGCGCCTTCGCCGCGGTCGCGCGCGCGGACGCGCTCGCGCGCGCGTAGCGCGCGGCCCGCCCGCCGCCGCGATCCCGAGGCCGTCTCAGAGCCGGCGCACCCCGCGCAGCAGCGCGGCCGCGACCGCGAGCGCGATCACGAGCGAGCCGCTCCCGACCAGCGCCCAGCGCGTCCCCGCCGCCTCCGCGAGCGCGCCGAGCGCGATCGGGCCGAGCCACCCGAAGCCGATCGCGGACATCCACCCGCCGATCACGCGCCCGCGCATCTCGTCGGGGACGCTCGCCTGCAGCAGCACCCACTGCAGCGCGTCGAACATCGCGGCCATCGCTCCCACGGCCGCGACGAGCAGCAGCGAGAGCACGAACCGCTCCGACTGCCCGAACGCGATGAGCGCCGCGCCGAAGCCCAGCGTGACCGCGATCAGCAGCGGCCCGCGCGGCGTCGACTCCCCGAGCAACGAGAGCGCGGCCGTCCCCGCGATCGCGCCCACGCCCGCGAAGAGCGTGAGCGTGCCGAGCCCGGCGGCGTCGATTCGCAGCACACGCTCCGCGACGGCCGGCATCAGCGACTGGTAGGAGAAGCCCAGCACCTCGACGCCCATCGCGAGCGCGAGCAGCGCGGCGACCACGGGGATGCCGATGACGGCGCGCAGCCCGGCGATCGCGTCCGCGAGCAGCGACGGCGTGGCGAGCGTCGCCGGCCGCGCGCGCGGGGCGCGGATCGAGGCGTACACGACCGCCGCCGCGACGAGCGACGCCGCGGCGATCGCGAAGACGATGCCCGCGCCGGCGAAGTCGATCAGCACGCCGCCGCCGAGCGCGCCGAGCATCCCCATCGCGCGCACGCCGAACGAGTGCAGCCCGATCGCGTTGGCGGCGCGCCGCCCGCCGACGATGTCGGTGATGAGCGCCTGCGTCGCGGGCGTCTCGCTCGCGCGCGCGACCCCGGTGAGTGCGACGAGCGCGAGCACCGGCCAGGTCGGCGGCCAGCCCGCGAGCACCACCACCGCGATCGCGCCGATCAGCGCCGCCTTCGCGCTCGCCGTCGTCGAGAGGACACGCGAGCGCTCGAAGCGGTCGGCGACGGCGCCGCCGAACGGGCCGAAGACGATGTGCGGCGCCGCGCGGACGGCGAAGCTCAGCGCGGCGAGGAAGACCGAGCCCGTCTCGGCGAGCACGAGCCAGCCCACCGCGAGCCGCTCCATCCAGTTCGCCAGGCCGTCGAGCACGCCGCCGAACCACAACCGGCGGAACTCGGGAAAGCCGAGGGCGTACAGCGCGCGGCTTCGGCGCAACGCGGCGAGCGACGCGACCCACTGCATCGAGCGCAACCCTCGATCCACGAGCCGGCCCAACGGTACGCGCCGCCGACCGAGCCGCGCGGCACACCCGTCGCGGCAGCCCCTGCGATCTAGCACAAGCGACCGTGCCGGGGAGGGCTAGGTGCGCGCCCGCCGTCCGGTCCCGCGCCGCGTGGCGTCGCCGCCACCCTCGGGATGGCTCACCGTCACGCCGTCGGCGCCCTGCACGTGGACCGTGCGCGACAGGAACGCAAAGTCGAACCCCTCCTCGTTGAAGCGGCGGAGGATCTCGAGGTTGATCGCCTGCTGGACGTTCATGAAGGTCAGGTACTCGGGCGCGAGCACGAAGTAGACGGCCTCGATGTTGAGCGAGGAGTCGCCGTAGTCCTTGAAGTGCGCGCGGTCGAAGCGCACCGGCTCCTGCCGTTCGATCGCCTCGCGGACGATCGTGAGCGCGCGCTCCATCTGCTCGGCGGTTGTGCTGTACACCAGCCCGA
Organism: Chloroflexota bacterium; assembly: GCA_016866055.1. GTDB lineage: Bacteria > Chloroflexota > Dehalococcoidia > UBA2979 > UBA2979 > VGNK01. The sequence continues at coordinate 3,982 of VGNK01000165.1, forward strand.
GCCCGAACACGATGCGTCGCTCCTCGAGCCGACGGAAGTTGCGCACGGGGCTGTTCACGAGGTCCCCGTTCGGAACCACGAGCTGCTCGCCGGAGAGCAGCCGGATGCGCGTCGTCTTGATGCCGATGCGCTGCACGGTGCCCGAGTGGTCCCCGAGGACGATGAAGTCGCCGACGACGAAGGGGCGGTCGAGCAGGATGACGAGCGAGGCGAAGAGGTCGCCGAGCACGCTCTGCGCGGCGAGGGCGACCGCGATCCCGCCGATGCCGAGGCCGGCCACCAGCGTCGTGATCTCGACACCGAAGTTGTCGAGGCCGACGAGCAGGAGCACCGCCCACAGCGCCAGGCTCGCGAGGAAGCGCAGCGCGTAGATCGTGCCCGGGGTCGGCGCGCCGCCCAGCAGGAGGACGGCGCGCTCCTGGTACCGCGTCGCGATCAGGCCGATCAGGTCGTTGCCCCAGAGACCGACCTGGAGCACGGCGGCGGCGATGGCGACGAGGCGGACGATCATCTCCACGCGCGCGGGGAGCTCGAGCACGAGCGAGCCGATGAACACCACGACGATGAAGAGCAGCGCGTTCTTCGTGCGACCGAGCAGGCGCGCGGGGATCGCGCGCGTGAGGTCGCGATGCGTCGGGTGCTCGCCCCAGAGGCGGGCAAGCCACTTCACGACCTCCAGCCCCAGCAGGACGGCCGCCGCGATCGCGATCGCGATCAGCCAGGGGGTGACGGTCTCGCCGCTGATCGATTCCATGCCGCCTCCTGCGTCCCGGAGCGCGTCGAGCAGCTCCGCGAGCTCCAGCCTACCGAGCCGCGTGGTCGAGGCAACCCGCATCGGGGGCGCGCCGGCGCGGCGCTATCCTCGATCGCGCGGGGGAGCGCGGGCGATCCGGGACGGGGTGCGCCTTGGCGACCTCCACGCCGCCGTCGAGCGTCGAGACGCGGACCCAGGCGATCGGCGCCGCGCTGCTCGCGGCATCCGCGGCGTACCGTCCCGTGGTCGCCGAACGCATCGAGGACTGGCTGCTCACGCGCGCGGTCGCCGACGACCGCTTCCGCACGCGGCTCCTGCGCTACATGGACGTACTCGCATCGCTGGACCACGACCGCGGCGGCGGCGAGGCGAAGCGGCTCGCGCAGGAGTACTTCGGCGACGACTTCCCAGGTCTGCCGCGCGCGCTGCGATGGCTGCTGCGCATCGGCCGCGACGAGCACCTCCCCGCGCCGCTCGTCGGCGAGACCGCCCGCCGCGCCGCCGAGGTCTTCGCGCGCCGCTTCATCACCCCGCCCGGCGACGACACGATCGAGCGCACACTCCGGGAGCTGCGCGAGGCCGGGCGCCACCCGTCGTTCGACCTGCTCGGTGAGGCGGTGCTGAGCGAGCACGAGGCGGAGGCGTACGTCGCCGGCTACCTGCGTCTCATCGCTCAGCTCTCGCGGCTGCCCGGCGCCGACGAGGTCACGGCCGGCGAGGTGGCGCGGCTGCAGGTCTCGCTCAAGCTCTCGTCGCTCACCGCGCACTTCTCGCCGGTGGACCCCGAGGGGACGGTGCGGCGCGTGCGCCCCGCGCTCGAGGCGATCTGCGAGGCGGCGGAGCGTGCCGGCGTCGCGCTCACCGTCGACATGGAGCAGTACGCCTACCGCGACCTGACCTGGGACCTTTTCCGGCGCGCCTTCGCGCGCGGCGAGCGCTTCGGCGCCTGGCCCGGCGCGGGGATCGTGGTACAGGCGTACCTCCGCGACGCGCACCTCCACGCGGAGGAGGTGGCGTCGTTCGCGCGGGCCCGCGGGACGCCGTTCCAGGTGCGCCTCGTGAAGGGGGCGTACTGGGACTACGAGACGATCGTCGCGCGCGAGGGGAAGTGGCCGAGCCCGGTCTTCGCGCGCAAGGGCGACACCGACCGGCAGTTCGAGCGGGTGCTGCCCGTGCTCGTGCGGGCGCATCCCCACGTCCGGCTCGCCGTCGGCAGCCACAACGCGCGCACGCACGCGGTCGCGCGCGCGGAGGCCGAGGCCGCGGGTCTGCCGCCGGGGGCGCTGGAGCACCAGACGCTCTTCCGCACGGCCCAGGGGATGAGCGACGCGCTCAGCCGCATGGGCTGGGTGGCGCGCGACTACGTGCCCGTCGGCGAGCTGCTCCCCGGGATGGCGTACCTCGTGCGGCGCGTGCTCGAGAACTCGTCGCAGGCGGGGTTCCTGCTGCAGAGCCGTCGCGGGGTGCCGGCGGAAGAGCTGCTGCGCGCGCCGCCGCCGGGCGACCCCGAGC
>VGNK01000166.1 GCA_016866055.1 Chloroflexota bacterium
GGCCGCGGCGGGCGCGGGCGCGGGCGCGACGAGGAGTAGCCCCGGCGCCGCGCGCGCCGGACGCACCGCCCGTCGGCGCGACCGCCGGGCCAGCGAGGAGCACGAACCGTGGTGACGACAGAGGACGTCAAGCGGCTCCGCGAGGAGACCGGCGCCGGCGTCATGGACAGCAAGCGCGCGCTCGAGCAGGCCGGCGGCGACTTCGAGCAGGCGAAGAAGATCCTGCGCGAGCAGGGCATCGCCTCCGCGGCCAAGCGGGCCGAGCGCACGACCGGCCATGGCCTGATCGAGGCGTACCTCCACGGCGGCGGCCGCATCGGCGCGCTCGTCGAGGTGCAGTGCGAGACCGACTTCGTCGCGCGCACGGACGGCTTTCGCCAGCTCGCGCGCGACGTCGCGATGCAGGTCGCGGCGATGAACCCGCTCGGGCTCACCGTCGAGGAGGTCCCCGACGACGCGCCCGGCCGCAAGGAGGAGCACGCGCTGCTCCTGCAGCCGTTCATCAAGGACGCCTCGAAGAGCATCCAGGATCTCGTGCAGGACACGATCGCGCAGACGGGCGAGAACGTCCGGATCGCGCGCTTCGCGCGGTTCGAGATCGGACGCTGATTCGCTGATTCGCGGATTCGCGGACGGGAGGGCGCGGCGCTATCGTGAGGCGAGCGCCTCCCCGCTCGACCGGAGGACGGCCATGACCGACGAGATCCTCCTCGACGCCGACGATCGCATGGACAAGGCCGTGAAGGCCTACGAGCAGACGCTCGCGACCGTCCGCACGGGGCGCGCGAACACCCGCCTGATCGAACACGTTCAGGTCGACCAGTACGGGCAGAGGATGGCGCTCAACCAGCTCGCCACGTTGAACGCCCCGGAGGCGACGTTGCTCACGGTGCAGCCGTGGGACAAGAGCGCCATGAACTCGATCATGAAGGCGCTGCAGGCGAGCGACCTCGGGATCACCCCGCAGAGCGACGGAAACATCATCCGGCTGCCGATCCCGCCGCTCACGGAGGAACGCCGCAAGGCGCTCGTGCGGCAGGTCCACCAGAAGACCGAGGAGGCGCGCGTCGCCGTGCGCAACGTGCGGCGCCACGCGATGGACGAGCTCAAGACGGAGCTGCGCGAGGGCGAGGTCTCCGAGGACGACGAGCACCGCGCGATGAACGAGGTCGAACGGATGACGCACGACCACATCGAGCAGATCGAGGCGCTCGCGAAGGACAAGGAGCGCGAGCTCCTCGCCGTCTAGCACGACGGGCCGAACGCGCCGCTCCCGAGGCGGAAGACGACGAGAGACGAGTGGTAGTCCAACCGGCCACGACGAGCCCCCCGCTGCTTCGGCTGCGCGCGCTGCCGCGACACGTCGCGATCATCATGGACGGCAACGGTCGCTGGGCGCAGGCGCGCAACCTCAAGCGCGCCGACGGTCACCGCGCCGGCGCCGAGGCGATCCGCCCGGTGATCGAGCGCCTCGGCGAGTACGGGGTCGGGGTGCTCACGCTCTTCGGCTTCTCGACTGAGAACTGGGGCCGCCCGCGCCACGAGGTCGAGGCGATCCTGCGCCTCGGCGGCGAGTTCATCGACCGCTACCTCGACGACTTCGACCGCCACGGCGTGCAGCTGCGACACCTCGGCGAGCTCGACGCGCTGCCGCGCGGGCTGCGCGCGCGCGTGCGTCGCGCCGTCGAGCGCACGCGCCGAAACGACCGCATGATCGTGAACTTCGCGTTCAACTACGGCGGGCGCGCCGACATCGTCGCCGCGGTGCGCCGCCTCATCGCGGAGGGCACCACCCCCGAGGAGATCACGGAGGAGGCGATCGCCTCGCGCCTCGCGACGGGCGACCTTCCCGAGCCGGACCTGCTGATCCGCACCGGCGGCGAGCGCCGGCTCTCGAACTTCCTGCTCTGGCAGTCGGCCTACGCCGAGTACTACTTCACCGAGACGTTCTGGCCCGACTTCAACCTCGCGTGCGTCGACGAGGCGCTCGCCGAGTTCAGCAAACGCCAGCGCCGCTTCGGGCTCGTCCCGGGCGAGGCGGCCGACGGCGAAGGGCCCCACCGGGGCGCCGGGGACGGCGAGCCGGCCTAGCCCGGCCCGATGCTGCGACAGCGCCTCGCCGTCGCGGCCGTCGGGCTGCCGCTGCTCGCGCTGCTGCTCGCGGCGCCAGAGCCGATCTTCTCGGCGACGGTCGAGCTGATCCTCGCGGTCGCCGCCTTCGAGTTCCTGCGCGCAGCCGCGCCGGACGTCGACCGCGCCGCGCCGATCGCCGCCGCCGCCGCGTCCGCGCTCTACGTCGCGGTCGTGCGCATCAACGATGACGTGCCCCATCACTGGATGCTGCTCGTCGTCGTCGTGCTGCTCGTCGGCGCGCTCCGCCCGCGCGGCGTGCGCCGCGGGCTCGGCGACTCGCTCGCCGCCTGGTGGCTGCTCGCCGTGCTCTACCCCGCGGTCCTCGGCGCGCACTTCGTGCTGCTGCGCAACCTCGACGACGGCCTGCGCTGGCTGCTCGTCATGCTCGCCGCCACGTTCTCGACGGACACCAGCGCCTACGCGGTCGGGCGGCTGCTCGGCCGTCACCTGATGGCGCCGCGCATCTCGCCGAAGAAGACCTGGGAGGGCGCCGTCGGCGGGTTCGCCTTCGGCGCGGCCGCCGGCGCCGGGGCGCCGCTCCTGCTCGACCTCGACCCGGGAGTCGCCGCGCTGGTCGCGATCGCGGTGGCGCTGCCGGTCGCGGCGATCGCCGGCGACCTGCTCGAGTCGGCGCTGAAGCGGCGGCTCGATGTGAAGGACATGTCGAGGCTGCTGCCGGGGCACGGCGGCCTCTTCGACCGCCTGGACTCGCTGTTGCTCACCGGTCCGTCGCTATACTGGCTCCTACGATGGCTTCTGAACTGACCCGCGTCGCCGTCCTCGGCTCGACGGGGTCCATCGGACAGCAGGCGCTCGACGTGGTCCGGGCCCTCCCGGACCGTTTTCGTCTCGTCGCGCTCGCGGCCGGCGGGAACGTCGGCGCGCTCCGCGACCAGGCGCTCGAGTTCCGCCCGGAGGCCGTCTGGGCGCGCCCCGGCCGCGACGCCGACGCGCTGCGCAGCGAGCTCCCCGCGGCGAGCTGGCAGCCGCTGGAGGCCATGGCCGCGCGCGCGGACGTCGACGTGGTGCTCGTCGCCACGAGCGGGCTCGCGGGGATGGCACCGACGCTCGCGGCGCTGACGGCGGGCAAGGCCGTCGCGATCGCGAACAAGGAGGTCCTCGTCGTGGGCGGGCGCGCAGTGCGCGCCGCGCTCGAGGGGGGCCGCGCGCGCGGCGCCGAGTTGCGCCCCGTCGACTCCGAGCACTCCGCGATCTGGCAGTGCCTCTGGGGCGAGGAGCCGCGCGCGGTCGCGCGGCTCACGCTCACCGCCTCGGGCGGCGCCTTCCGCGACCGCGACCGCGAGGCGCTCGAGCGCGTGACGCCGGAGGAGGCGCTCCGCCACCCCACCTGGCGCATGGGGCCGAAGGTGACGGTCGACAGCGCGACGCTCTTCAACAAGGGCCTCGAGGCGATCGAGGCGCGCTGGCTCTTCGACATCCCGCTCGACCGCATCGACGTGCTGCAGCACCGCGAGTCGGTCGTGCACAGCATGGTCACGTTCGTCGACGGCTCAGTGAAGGCGCAGCTCGGCGAGCCCGACATGCGGCTGCCGATCCAGGTGGCGCTGGGCTACCCGGCGCGGCTGCCCGCCCAGCCAGCGCCCGCAATGGACCTCGCGGCGCGCGGCACGCTCACGTTCGCGCCGGTGGATCGCGCGCGCTTCCCGGCGCTCGCCGTCGCGCTCGAGGCCGGCGCCCGCGACGACACCTCGGCGGCCGCCGTCTCCGGCGCCGACGAGTCGGCGGTCGCGCACTTCCTCGCCGGGCGCTGCCGCTTCACGGACATCCCGCGGCTGCTCGAGCGCGCGCTCGAGGCGCACCGCCCGGCCGCCGAGCCGGCGCTCGAGGAGCTGCTCGCGGCCGAGCGCTGGGGCCGGCGCTTCGTCGACGAGGCCGTGATGGCCGGAACGGCGGGCGTCGCGTGAACGAGGGCTGGCGCGACGCGCCCGCGCAGACGCCGGCGCACGCCCGCGGCCGGCCGCGCACGAACCTCATCACGGCGGCGCTCTTCGCGTTCCTGATCGTCTTCGCGTTCTTCTACGCGCGCAGCGCGCTCAACTCCGCCCTGCTCTTCCTGTTGATCCTCGTGGGGCTCGTCTGGGTGCACGAGCTCGCGCACTTCCTCACCGCGAAGCTCTTCGGCGTCTACGTGCATGAGTTCGGCCTCGGCTTCCCGCCGCGCATCTGGGGGAAGCGCATCGGCGAGACCGAGTACACGATCAACTGGCTGCCGATCGGCGGCTTCGTGCGGCTCGAGGGCGAGGAAAACGCGAGCAAGCCGCGCTCGCTCGCCGCGAAGCCCCGCTGGCAGCGCTTCATCGTGCTGGTCTCGGGGGCGGTCGCGAACCTGCTGCTGCCGGTCGTGCTGTTCGCCGCGGCGCTCTCGTTCCCGCACGAGGAGTCGATCGGGCGCCCCGTGGTCACCAGCGTCGTGCCGAACGCACCGGCCGCGGCGGCGGGGCTGAAGTCGGGGGACGTGATCTACGCGGTCGAGGACCGCAACGTGAAGAACGTCTCCGAGGGCAGCCGCTACATCAACCTGTACCGCGGCCGCGAGATCGAGATGCGCGTCAAGCGCGGGAGCGACTTCGTCGACCTGCGCATGCACGCGCGCTGGGCGCCGCCCCCCGGCCAGGGGCCGACCGGGATCTCGATCGCGTCGCAGTACCCGTTCACGGAGCGCGTGGCGCTCGCGCCGTGGGAGTCGATCCCGCGCGGGGTGCGCCAGACGTGGGACACGCTGTTCATCGCGCGCAACGAGATCATCTCGTGGTTCAAGGGCGCGAGCGGGCCGCAGCTCGCGGGCCCGGTCGGCATCGCGCAGACGACCGGCGAGGTCGCGCGCGCAAGCGAGAGCGCGGCCAGCGCGGTCTCGCCGCTGCTGGAGCTCGCGGCGCTGCTCTCGGTGAACCTCGGCATCCTCAACCTGCTCCCGCTGCCGATGCTCGACGGCGGTCGCGTGCTGTTCCTGCTGATCGAGGTCGCGCGACGCGGCAAGCGCATCGCCCCGGAGCGCGAGGCGCTGATCCACCTAGTCGGCTTCGCGATGTTCATCGTGCTCGCGGTCGTGATCACGTTCTTCGACATCAGCCGCATCGCGGCCGGCGAGTCGATCTTCCGCTAGCGCGTCGAACGACCGAGGCTCGCGACCGCGCTTGCGAGGCCTCGCCATCATGATCCGGGTCACGCTCGACACGAACGCGCTGGGCGCCGGGAACTCCGCGCGTACGCGCGGTGGCGGAGGGGCTCGGCATCGACCTCGACCATGTGCCGGTCTCAGATCGCGAAATGAAGTCCTACGCAGCCGCGCCCCCATCGGGCGGAGTCGCCGAAACAGCCGTGTACGGAGAGTCGCGCTACGACCGCGCGGTCTACGCCTCCGACAGCAGCATGTCCGTCCCCGAAGATGTCCTCGATCTCATCTCGAGCGACAGCTTCCCTTCGCGGGGACGGCAGGACTCGGTCACGAGCGGACAGAGGCACCCATTCCGCGATGCAATGATCGTTGAAGCGCACGTTCGCACCGGGCGTGACATCTTCGTTTCGGATGACCGAAAGGCGCTGTCGGACGCGATGGGGTGTTGCGCGCGGCGCTGGAAGCACGATACGGAACGAAGACCCTCAATTCGGAGGAGTTCGTTCATCATGCGGAGGGCCTTTGCCGAGCGGGCGGCGCGCCTGCATCAGCCAGCCCCGTAGCAGCGAGTCGATTGGTACCTGCCGGGGCAGCGCAGGGTCAGGTCGCTGTCATCCGCACACCTACAGCGCGAGTAGACCGCGCCGCGCGGCGAGCGTGACCGCCTCGGTGCGCGAGCGCGCCCCCAGCTTCGAGAGCACCGCCTCGAGGTGGAACTTCACCGTGTGCTCGCTGATCCCCAGCTCGAGCGCAACGCCTGTGTTCGGCAGCCCCGCCGCGACGAGCCGCAGCACCTCGAACTCCCGCTCGGTGAGCGGGGCGGCTGGGCCGTCCGCGCCCTCGAGCTCCCCGGCCGGCGCGGCGCGCCGGCGGCGGGCGCGAGCTCGAGGTCGAGCG
>VGNK01000167.1 GCA_016866055.1 Chloroflexota bacterium
AGCGACGACGCGATCGCGTACGCGCCCGTGGCGTGGCTCTCGCGCTGGATCGAGCGGGGCGCGCTTTCGAGCGAGCGGCTCACGCGCATCTACCTCGAGCGGCTCGAGCGCCTCGGGCCCCGGCTCGAGTGCGTGGTGACGCTGATGCGCGACCCCGCGCTGCGCGCGGCGCGGCGCGCGGACCGCGCGATCGCGCGCGGGGGCTACCGCGGTGCGCTGCACGGGATCCCGTGGGGCGCCAAGGACCTGCTCGACACGCGCGGCGTGCCGACGACCTGGGGAGCCGAGCCGTACCGCGAGCGCGTCCCCGAGCGCGACGCCGAGGTCGTGCGCCGGCTCGAGGCGGCGGGCGCGGTGCTCGTCGCCAAGCTCACGCTCGGGGCGCTCGCCAACGGCGACGTCTGGTTCGGCGGGCAGACGCGCAACCCGTTCGCGCTCGCGACCGGGTCGAGCGGCTCGAGCGCGGGCTCGGCGTCGGCGACGGCCGCCGGGCTCGTGGGCTTCGCGATCGGGAGCGAGACGCTCGGGAGCATCGTCTCGCCGTCGGCGACCTGCGGCACGGTGGGGCTGCGCCCCACGTTCGGTCGCGTCTCGCGCGCGGGGGCGATGCCGCTCGCGTGGTCGATGGACAAGCTCGGGCCGATCACGCGCACGGTGGAGGATGCGGCGCTCGTGCTCGGCGCGATCGCGGGGCCGGAGCCGCCGCGCGAGCCGCACCCGGATCTCTCGGTCATCGACGCGCCGCTCGACTGCGACTGCCGGCGCGGGGTGCGGGGTCTCCGCGTGGGGTACGAGGCGGGGTCGTTCCGGCGCGCGCCGGCCGGGCCCTCGCACCGGCGCGCACTCGACGCGCTGCGCGAGGCCGGCGCAGAGCTCGTGCGCGTGCGCTACCCGGACCTGCCGACGGACGGGCTGCGCCCGATCCTCGCCGCGGAGGCAGCGGCGGCGTTCGACGAGCTGACGCGCAGCAACCGCGACGACGAGCTGAGCCGGCAGGACGACGCCGCGTGGCCGAACCTCTTCCGCGCGGCGCGGCTGATCCCGGCGGTGGAGCTGATCCAGGCGGAGCGGCTGCGCCGGCGCGGGATGCGCGAGCTGCACGCGCTGATCGAGGGGCAGCGGCTCGACGCGCTGCTCTCGCCGACGCGCGCGGACGACGGGATGCTCGCGCTCACGAACTACACCGGCCATCCCTCGCTCACGCTGCGCGTCGGCATGCGACGCGCGACGCTGAACGAGGACGCGCCGGGGGGGATCCCGGTCGCGTTGAACGTCTGGGGCCGGCTCTTCGACGAGGGGACGCTCGTGCGGCTCGGGATCGCGATCGAGCGCGCGCTCGGCGTGTGGGACGCGCGGCCGCGGCTGTGAGCGTGCCGCTCACGGCGAGCCCGTGGGCGTTGCCGCTCATCGCGAGCCCGTGGGCGTTGCCGCTCATGGTGATCTGCGCGTCGAGACGCGCGGCTCGCCCCACACCCGCGCGTGGAAACGCGCGGCTCGCCGCGGGCAACCGTCGCCCGGACGCGTCCGGCGCGGCCACGCGCGCATGCCGCGGGTCCTGCGCGCGTCGACCCGCCCGCTAGAATCGCGCGGTCGGACCGGGACCTCTGAAGGGAACGCCACGTGATCACCGTCCTCGCCAGGCTCACCGCCGCCGCGGGCAAAGAGGCGCAGATGCAGGCCGAGCTCGAGAAGATGGTGGCCGCCGTCGATGGGAACGAGCCCGGGGTCGCGGTCTACTCGCTGCACACCGTCCAGGACCAGCCCGGGGTCTTCCTCTTCTACGAGCAGTACGCCTCGCAGGAGGCGTTCCAGGCCCACGGCCAGACCGATCACATGAAGGCGCTCGGGGCGGCCCTGCGCGAGCTTTCCGGGGGGCGGCCCGAGATCACGCGGCTCACCCAGATCGCCGGCGTGCACCGCTGAGCGGCGCCGGGACGGGCGGCCCCGCGGGTGCTCAGCGTCGGGGGCCGCGCGCGCGGTGCGGCGTGCGCGCTGGCGCTGGTCCTCGCGCTCCTCGGCGCCGCCTGCGGCGCGCTCGGCGGGAGCGACGGCGCGCCGGTGTGCCCCGTCCTCTCCTTCGCCCCCGGCCTCGAGCGCGAGTGGGACGCGCTCTCGGCATCGCTCGACTTCGCCCCCGAGCCCCCGTGCGCGCGCGGCGGGCGGCTCCTCGTGGCCGTCGTCTTCGTCGACCGCACGCCCGCCGACCGCGGGTTCGCCGACCGCCTGAACACCGTCGTCGAGCGGGACGGCACCCGCGCCTTCGTCTTCAGCCAGACGCGAGCGCTCGTGCCGTTCACGCAGATTCCGGATGGCTCCCGCCGGCTCCACGTGGACGCACCGCGGGGCGCGCTCGCGGCCGACGGCTTCGTCGGGCGCTCGCCCTCGGGCGCCGGCATCGCCTACCTGCGCTGGCGAACGGGCGGCGTGACCTACGAGGTGGCGGCTTCGATCCACCGCGCGTTCACCGAGCGGGACCTGGTCGCCGCGGTGCGCTCGATGCTCGGGCGGACGGGGCAGCCCCGCGCGCCGGCGTCGCCGACGGCGGCCCGGCGAGCGCACGAAGGTCCCGGCTGACGCGGGACCGCCGCCGCGTGGCACCGCCCTCGTGAGCGAGCAGTGTGAGGCCCGGGCGACCCGGGCTGGGAGGACGACGATGGTGGCGGCGGTGCGGGAGGCGACCCCGGAGCTCGACGGGCGCCCGGAAGCCGACTGGTTCGGTCGGTGGGCGACCCGGCACGCCATGTTCGCGATCGACGAGATGCAGCGGGTCACGCACCGGAACGATGCGTGCGCCTCGCTCCTGGGCCCGCCGGACGCGGCGGTCGGGCGGCACTGCTACGAGGTGCTCGCCAGCCTGGACCCGCGCAACGGCCAGCGCTGCCGCCCCGACTGCGCGGCCCTGCTCGCCGCGCGCGAGGGTCTCGCGGCCGCGGACTTCGTCGTGTGGGCGCCATCCCAGCGCGCCGGATCGCACGCGGTCAACGTCTCCATCCTGCGCCGCGCGGGCGACCTGGCGGGGCAGTTCGCCGTCGTCCATCTCGTGCGGCCCGAGGAGGCGGTGTGCGCGCACGCTCCGCTCGAGCGGCCCCGCCGCCACGGTCGGGAAGGGGTCCATCGCCCAGGCGCCGAGCACGATGAGGACGGTGATCGCGGCCCAGAAGACGAACACGATGCCGTAGTCGCGCCGCATGCGTTCGTCCTCTCCTGCGCCGCAGGCTCGCGCCGCGTTCGACGCCGTCGCGGTGCAGGCTATCGGCGGGGGCGTTCGACGGATTGGGCAGACGCACCAGATCGGACCCCGCCCCGGCGTTCGCGCCCGGTGCGCGAGCGGGGCCGCACACGAGGTCGGCGACTCGGGCACGAGCACGCGAACGCGGCGGGGCCCGGCGAGGCGGGTCCGCGCTCAGCGGCGCGCGGGCGCGCTCAGACCGGCTCCACGGCGCCGCTCTCGATGCTGCGGTGCAGCGCGACGAGGATGCGGGTGTTCTCGACGCCGTCGGCGATCGGGGCGCCCGGCGACCGCTCGCCGCGCACCGCTGCGACGAAGTCGGCGAAGCGCTGCGGCGCCCAGCTCAGCGTCCCGGGGAAGGTCGTGCGCTCGGCGGCGTGCAGCCGGATGCTCTGCTCGTGCGTGTCCATCGTCACGGCGCCGCGCGAGGCCACGTAGCGGAACGTGAACTCAACCGGCGACGGCATCCCCTCGGGCAGCACCCACGTCGACTCGTACGCGCCGTCGGTGCCGCCCGCGTAGCGCACGATCGCGTGGATCGAGTCGTAGGTCGGCACGCCGCGCGCCTCGAGCAGGCCGCGCACTCCGGAGGCGTAGACACGCTCCGCGGGGCGACCGTGCAGCCAGTAGGCCAGGTCGAGGCAGTGCGAGAGGAGGAACCAGGCCGAGGTCGTGCGCCCGGCCCAGGCGAGGCGCTGCGTCGGCGATCCGATCGCGTTGTTGAGGCGCGCGAAGAGCGTGACGAACTCCCCGATCTCGCCGCGGTCGATCGCCTGCCGCGCGGCGACGAAGGGCGGGTTCCAGCGGTTCGAGAAGTTCACCTCGGCGACGACCCCCGCCTCGGCGACGGCGGCGGCGATCGCCTCCGCGTCCTCGACGGTCGTGGCGAGCGGCTTCTCGAGCAGGAACGGCACGCCGGCGCGCGCGGCCGCGACCGCGGGCGCGCGGTGCGCGTCGTCCGGGGTGGCGATGTAGAGCGCGTCCACGCGGCCGTCCTCGAGCAGCCCCTCGAGCGAGGGGTAGCCGCGCGACCCGTGCGCGCCAGCCGTGGCGGCTGCGCGCGCGACGTCGAGGTCCGCGATCCCCGCGAGCTCGAGGCCGGAGCCGAAGCGGCCGCTCGCGATGCCCTCCGCGTAGCGCCCGCCCATCGTCCCCGCCCCGACGATCCCCACCCGCATCCCGTGCACCCCTCCCGCCGCTCGCGCTCGGCCCTCGCAGCGGCAGAGCATACGATCGCCCCCACGCCTCCGCGCCCGCCGGGAGGCCGGAGCCACGGAGGTTCGGGCGTTGGCGCTCCCGTCCCCGACCCGCACCGCGGCCGCCGACGCCCCCACGCTCGTCGTCGTCGCCGCCGGCGCCGCCTCCGTCGCGCTCTACGCGTACGCCGCCTCCGCGATCTCGCTCGCCGAGTTCTTCCCGGGACCCGAGGGGATCAGCCTCGACTGGGTCAAGATGCTCGGCCCCGGCCGCGCGGGGCCCGCTTGGGCCTACCTCGGCGTCGTGATCGCGGCGTTCTCGCTCTACGCGGCAGCGGTCGTCGCGACCTGGCGCGGGCGCGGTCGCGTCTCGACCACGCTGCTCGTGGCGTTCCCCGCCGCCCTCGCCGTCGCGCTCGTGCCGATGTACCCGCCGACCGCGGTCGACCTCTTCCACTACCACGCCGACGCGCGCACGCTCTGGGTTGTCCAGGCGAACCCGCTCGTCGTGCCGCCGCAGGAGACCGCCTACCCGATCGGGATCAGCTGGCAGGAGCAGCCCTCGCCCTACGGCCCGGTGTGGTCGCTGCTGACCGCGGTGGTCGCGCCGCTCATGGTCTGGGGCGACCATCACCTCGCGGCGCTGCTCGCGTTCAAGGTGCTCGCGGGCGCGGCGTTCCTCGGCTGTGCGTGGATGGTCTACCGGCTCGCGGAGCGCTTCGTGCCCGGTCGCGGGATGCTCGCGTTCGTCCTCTTCGCCTGGAACCCGTTCGTGCTGCTGCGCGCGGTCGGCAACGGCCACAACGACCTCGTGATGATGCTGTTCGCGCTGCTCGCCATCGAGGCGGCGGCGCGGCGTGACTGGCGCGGCGCGTTCCCGCTGCTCGCGATCTCCGCGCTGATCAAATACACGACGGCGCTGCTCGGCCCGCCGATGCTGCTCTACGCGTGGGCGCACACGCCGGGCACGCCGCGCGAGCGCGCGCGAGCGCTCGCGCCCGCGCTCGGGATCGCCGCCGCGATGACCGTCGTCGCCTACGTGCCGTTCTGGGCGGGGCTCGACACGTTCGACACGGTGCGGCGCCAGACCGAGCTCATGATCACCTCGGTGCCCGAGCTCGTGCAGGCGACGCTGGCACTGCGCACCGACGACGCGCTCGCGACCGCGATCGCGCGGCAGGGGCTCATCGCGGTCGTCGTGCTCATCGCGATCCCGGTGACGTGGGGGTCGCGGAGGAGCGTCGACCGGCTCGTGATCGGCGGGTTCACGCTGCTCTTCCTCTACCTCGTGATCGCGTCGGCGTGGTTCCGGCCGTGGTACATGCTCTGGCCGGCGACGCTGGTGCTGCTGCGACCGAACGGCTGGGGGATCACGCTCTTCTTCACGATCACCATCGGGAACTCGTTCACGGACCTCGTCGAGCTCTACCGCTACGACTGGGGCCTCGCGGGTCCGTACTGGACGCGGCTCGCGCCGCTCGCCACGCAGTTCGCGGCGCCGCTGGCGATCTGGCTCGCGGCGCTCGCGCGACACGGCGACGTGTGGCTGGGAGACGCGGGCATCGCGACCCGGCCATCGGTCGCGGCGGCGGCGATCGAGGGGCGGCGGGCGTCGACGGGGTAGGCAGCCGCACGCCCGCGCGCGGCGGCTCGGGCGCCGCGCGCGGGCCCGACGGCGGTCGGCGGCCACATGCTCGCGCGAGCGG
>VGNK01000168.1 GCA_016866055.1 Chloroflexota bacterium
GCCGCCCCGCGGCTGCTGCGGGCCGGGCTGCTGCGGGCCGGGCTGCTGCGGGCCGGGCTGCTGCGGGCTCCGGCCGAGCCGGTCGTCGAGCGTGCGCCGCTCGAGGTCGAGGATCTCGTCGAGCTGCCGGCGCAGGTCCTCCATCACGCCGCCGAGGTCGAACTGGTCGAGCCGCTGGCGGCGGCGCTGCCGCAGCTGCTGCAGCAGGTCGCGCAGGCCCTGCATGCGCCCGCCCTGCGGCGTTCGCATCCCGCGCTGCATGAGGTTGCGCAGCGCGTGCTGCAGGTCCCCGAAGTTCATCAGGTCGTCGGAGAGGGCCTCGAGCACCTCCCCGGCGTCCAGCGCGGGGATGTCCTGCGTGCCGTCCCACTCGCTGTAGCGGTAGCGGATGGCCATCCGAGTCCCCCGTCCGGCCGACTGCCGTCGGACCTAGCCGCGGTAGCGTGCCTGGCCCGGGATCGTGTCCTTGTTCAGCCGCTTGTTGAGGTGCAGCCCCTCGAGGATGAACTCCATCGCGGAGGCCTGCACCGCGGTGCGCGCGTCCGCGTGCGTCACGCGGTCCACGATCGGCTTCATCCCGGTCACCTGCTTGAGCAGCCGCTGGTACTGCGCGGAGGGCATCACCTCGCCGGTCTCCACGGCGATGCCGCCCTTGAACGCCTCGACGATCTCCTCGAGGCCTCCGTCGGAGCAGGTGCGATTGAAGACCGCGACCACCGCGCCCTGGATCAGGCGCTCGATGATCTGCTCGTCCTTCCCCTCCTCCACCGTCTCGAGCTCGACCTTGCCCTGCAGGGCCGGCATCACGAACGGGAGGTCGGAGACGCGCGGCACTACCTCGTTCTCGCCGAGCCGGATCGCGCGGCGAAGGGCGTTCGCCAGCATCGCCTCGTAGTTCGCCACCGACGCGCGCACCGAGACCCCGGAGCGCTGGTTCACGTCCGGCGAGCGGCGCGCGAGGCGCGTGATCTCGGCGACGATCTCCTTCATGTACTCGGGCACGACGACGTCGAAGTCGTCGCTCTCGAAGACCGCCCCCTCCTGCTCCATGATCCGCATCTCGTGCTCGATCGTCTTCGGGTAGTGCGTGCGGATCTGCGAGCCGTAGCGGTCCTTGAGCGGGGTGATGATGCGACCGCGGTTCGTGTAGTCCTCAGGGTTCGCGGTCGCCACGATCAGCACGTCGAGCGGCAGCCGCACCTTGTGCCCGCGGATCTGGACGTCACGCTCCTCCATCACGTTGAGGAGGCCGACCTGGATGCGCTCGGCAAGGTCGGGAAGCTCGTTGATCGCGAAGATGCCGCGGTTGGTGTGCGGGATCAGGCCGTAGTGGATCGTCAGCTCGTCGGAGAGGTAGCGCCCCTCCGCGACCTTGATCGGGTCCACCTCACCGATGAGATCGGCGATCGTGATGTCGGGCGTCGCCAGCTTCTCGCCGTAGCGCTCGTCGCGGTGCATCCAGTGGATGGGCGCCTCGTCGCCGATCTCCTCGAGGATCTCCCGGCCCTGCTTGCCGATCGGCGCGTAGGGGTTCTCGGGGATCTCGCAGTTCGCCAGGATCGGGGTCCACTCGTCGAGCAGGCTCGTCAGGCTGCGGATGAGCCGCGACTTCGCCTGGCCGCGCTCGCCGAGCATGATGATGTCCTGCCCGGAGAGGATCGCGTTCTCGAGCTGGGGGACGACGGTCTCGTCGTAGCCGACGATGCCGGGGAAGAGGTCCGCGCCCGAGCGAAGCTTCTCGATGAGGTTCTGGCGCATCTCCTCGCGGACCGGGCGCACCACGACGCCGGCGGCCCGCAACTGCCCGACCGTCATCGGTCGCTCGCCCGTCATCGATCGCTCTCTACCCAAGGCTCGGCTCCTTACGCGCGCATCACTCGTCAGCACCTTACCGCAGCGGGGAACGGGGCCGACGTTCGTCCCGGTGGGAAGTGCGCCGCGCCGCGCGCGTCGCCGTGACCCGCCTGACCGACGAGCCTCCTGCGCCGCCAGTATACGCGGCGGCCACGCGGGGGTGCCCCGGCTGCCCCGCCACGAGGACGCGCTCGCGAGCGGGGCGCGCGATGTCGCCGAATGCGCGCGCGGGGCGACGAGGCTCGCACCGCGCAGCAACGCCCGCGCGCGCAGAAACGAAGAGGCCCCGCTCCAGCGGGGCCTCCCACGATGAACCCTCCCCGGCGCGCGCTACGACGCGGCGTCCGCCCCCACCATCGGGCTCGCCACGTCGGGGCGCCGCACGAGCTGCTCGACCGCGCGACCCAGCGTCGAGTCGCGCACGACGATCACCTCGGTGATGTCCAGCAGATCGCCGAGCGAAACGTTCAGCGCCGCGGCGACACCGAGCAGCGTGCTGAGGGGCAGGTCGCGCTTGCCGTTCTCGTAGTTCGACAGCGACGCCTGCGTGATCCCCGTCTGCCGCGCGACCTCCGCCTGCGACAGCTCGCGCTTGAGGCGCCACTCGCGGATGCGCTGCCCGATGGCGCGTCGCTGCGCGAAGCGGTCCCCGTTGTTGGTCATCAACTCCCCACCTTCCTGCTGAGTGGCGAACCGTCGTCGGGCCGGTCCGACCCTGGCCGACCGCGACGATGGATGGATGGATGGCTCACCAGATACGTAATCAGCTTGTGCCGTAAGGCACAAGTCCATGATGAACGTGAATCGTCGCCGTGGCAAGGGGGGGCCCGCAAGGAACCCTGTGGAATCCGGGTGGCGCAGCGATCCCGTGGAGCCGGTGCGCGGGGCTCGACGGGCCTCCGAGAGGGGGCGCGGGGCGGTCGGGCGCGTCAGGGGAGGATCTCGATGACGGCGAGCCGCCCCATCGACCGCTGCCACTCCCAGCCGTCATCGTTCACGCGGAACCAGATGTCCCGGTGGAGGCCGTGGACGGCGCTCCCGGTGTCCGCGCACTTGTAGATCCGGCCGGTGGGGTCGTCGAGGATCTTGAAGAGCTGGCCGAGGTACTCCTGCGCGCAGGCCGCGGCGCCGGAGAAGACGCGGGTCCCGTCGCGCATGAAGCCGCAGAACCCCCCGCCGTCGCCGGCCGGCGAGCCGCCGCCGCCCTCCTCGCAGTAGTAGAAGCTCACGGTCACCTGCACGCGCTCGCCGGGTTTCAGCGCCCGCGTGGCGAGGCGCAGCTCGATCGCCTGCGTGCGCACGTTGGACTCCGGGGGGCGCGCGGCGGGCCGCGCCGCGGCGAGCGCCTCCGCCTGCATCTGCCGGGCTCCCGGCGCGATGCGGCGCGGCTCCGGATCGGGCGCCCGGGCGGCGCGTCCATCCTCGGCGGCCTCCGCGGTGCTCGCGGCGGCGTGCGCGGTGATCGCGAGCAAGTGGAGCAGGTCGTTGCGCCGCATCGCCGCGACTAGGAGTTCGGGGTGACGCTGCGCGGGGACGACCTCCACGGCGCGTGGCTCCGGATCCGCGAGCACGCGGAACGCGCCCACGCCCACGATGAGCGCGAACAGGAGTGATGAGAGCGACGCGAGCACCGCCCACCCGAGGACCCGGGCGAGCGCCCCGCCAGTTCTCCGCCGCACGGTGGCGGAGTATGTCAGACAGAGGCGTGATTGCCTACCCCGGCGAGGGCCTCCACAGCGGGCAAGCTCGCTCGCGCTTGCCGGGACGCTTCCGAGCGCATACGCACTCCTCTTATCTCACCGGCGCGCTCACCGCCTCGCCTCAGCCCAGCAGCCCCTCCGCCCGCAGGTCGCCGACGGCCGCGCGGAAGGCCCCCACGGTGGCGTCCACCTCGGCGGGCCCGTGCGCCGAGGAAACCATCCCGCCGTTCCCCATCAGGTCGACGCCGTGGTTGAAGAGCGCCCAGCGGAGCGGCCGCGCGAGCGCCGGGAGGACACCGCGCGGCGCCTCGCGCGCGTCCCACTTGAGGTCCTCGGGTATCGGCGCCTCGTAGCCGAGGTTGAGATGCCACATGCTGGAGACGCACCACGCGGAGCCCGGGACCGAGAGCTCGCGGAAGAGCGCGTTCAGCCCGCGCACGAGCGCCGCGGTGGTGGCGTCGGCGCGCTCGCACTCCCCCTGTGTCTCGATCAACCGCAGCGCCGTGAGCCCCGCCGCCGCCGCCGCGGGG
Organism: Chloroflexota bacterium; assembly: GCA_016866055.1. Classification (GTDB taxonomy): domain Bacteria; phylum Chloroflexota; class Dehalococcoidia; order UBA2979; family UBA2979; genus VGNK01. Next base: position 4,085 of record VGNK01000168.1, read on the forward strand.
TTCGCGTTGTACGTCCCCTGGTGGCTCACCCGCCGCTTCGAGTTCCACTCCGCGTCCTCGTCGCGGATCTCGAGCATCGAGATCACCTCGGCGCGGCCGGTCACGCAGCCGCCGGGGAGTCCCCCCGCCAGGATCTTCGCGTGACTCGAGAGATCGGGCGTGACGCCCCAGCGCTCCTGGCACCCCCCGGGGGCCATGCGGAAGCCCGTGATTACCTCGTCCATCACGAGCAGCGTGCCGGTCTCGGCCGTGAGCCGCCGCGCCTCCTGCAGGTACTCGCGCGCGAGCGGCTCCGTGCCCCAGTGCGCACCGGTCGGCTCGAGGATCATCGCGGCGACGTCGCGCCCGGCGAGCGCCTCCCCCAGCGCGCCGGCGTCGCCGGGCTCCACGATCGTGAGCGAGTCGTAGAAGCCCTCGGGCACGCCGGGCGAGTGCGGGTGGGGGTCGTCCGGGCGCAGCCGCCCGACGACGAGGTCGTGCCAGCCGTGGAAGTGCTCGGCGAGCTTCACCACGCGCTCGCGCCCGGTGAACGCGCGCGCGAGCCGCAGCGCCATCATCGTCGCCTCGGTGCCGGAGGAGGTGAAGCGCACGCGCTCGCCGCAGGGGACCATCTTCAGCACCTGCTCACCCCACTCGACCTCGAGGTCGTGCGAGGAGCCGAAGTGCGTGCCGCGCTCGAGCGCCGCGCGGATCGCCTCCATCACCTCCGGCCGGTTGTGGCCGAGCAGGAGCGCCCCATGCCCGCCGATGTAGTCGACGTACTGGTTGCCGTCGACGTCCCACTTGCGCCCGCCGGCCGCGCGCTCGACGTAAATCGGCCAGGGGGCGAAGGCACGCGCGTCGTGCGTGACGCCCGACGGGAAGACGTGCCGGGCGCGGTCGGCGTAGGCCTTCGACCGCGCGTGCATGGCCTCAAAAGTCTCGAGGATCTTGCCCATCGACCGTCGTACCCCCTCCGCGGGCGCGTGCACCGGTGCCCGCGGTGCGAGCGTAGCGCCGCCCCCGACGGTCGCGCACGCGCGGCTCCGCCGTGGCGCGGTGCTAGCCTCGGCGGCGACCGAGGACGAGTGGAGGGTGCGAGGCGATGGCCGAGAAGCTGAGCGACGAGCGCGTGCGCGCGGGGCTCGCCGGGCTCGCCGGGTGGGCGCGCGAGGGCGACGAGATCGTGCGCGAGTTCCAGTTCGCCGACTTCGTCGCCGCGATGGGCTTCATCGCGCAGGTCGGCGTGCTCGCCGAGCGGGCGAACCACCACCCGAGCCTGAGCAACGTCTACAACCGGGTGCGCATCGCGCTCTCCACGCACGACGCGGGCGGGATCACCGAGCGCGACCTCGCGCTCGCGAAGGAGATCAGCGAGCGCGCGTGAGGCCGCGAGCCACGGCGAGCGCCGCGGCGCCCCACACCAACCCGCCGTAGACGTCCGACGGCCAGTGCACGCCGGCCCACACGCGCGCGAGCCCGGCGAGCGCGACCGCCACGACGCACGCTCCACGCACCACCCGCGCCCAGGGCGCGGGCAGCAGCGCTTGCGCGAGCACAAACCAGACGCCGAACGCGATCACGGCGGTCATCGTGTGGCCGCTCGGGAACGAAGGCCCGTCCGCCATCGCGCGCGCCGCGAAGTCGGCGGAGGGTCTCGGCCGCCCGACCCACTCGCGCAGCACGGTGAGCAGCGGACGCGCGGCGGCCGCGAGCACCACGAACAGGAGCAGGTCCCGCCGCCCCCGCCGCAGCGCGGCGCCCGCCGCGAGCAGCAGCAGCGCGGCCGCGATCAGCCAGCTGCCCTCATTGAAGAACGCGGCGACGGGCGCGAAGGGGTCGCCGAGCGCCCGCGCGCGCGCCGCGAGCCAGCCGTCGCCGGGGAACGTGTCGAGCCGGCCGCCGAGGACCCCGAGCGCCGCCGAGAGCGCAACGAGCGCGCCGGCGAGCGCCGCGCCGCGCCCGG
>VGNK01000169.1 GCA_016866055.1 Chloroflexota bacterium
GAGCGGGCCGCCGCCGGCGAGGTGGAGCGGCACGCCGGCCGCCTCGAACTGCAGCGCGCGCACCCACTGCTCGCGCGCGGAGTCGCCGAGCACCGTCAGCCCCGCCACGATCGCGACGGTGAAAACGCGCTGGCCGTCCCCGGCGGACGTCCGCAGCAGCCGGCGCAGCTCGGGCTGCCCGGGGGCGCCCGCCAGCTCCGTGAACGTCGCGCCGACCTCGAGCCCGGCGCGGGCGCAGGCGTCGAGGAACGCGCGCTGCTGGCCCTCCAGGCTGAGCGCCGGGGGCGCCGCTCGCAGCTCGCGCAGATACCCGATGGCCTTCATCGCACCTCGGTCGAGTGTAGGCGGCGTCGCAACCAGACGCGGCCGGGCGGGTGCTACGATTAGCGCAACCCCGCGAAGGAACCCCGCCGTGCTCATCAACGTCTCGACGCTGCTCCGCGAGCCGCTCGGGAGCAGCCGCGACTACCGTGCCGACACGGAAGCGGTCGCGGTCCCCAGCGCCGCCTTCCACCGATCCGTCAGCGGGCGCGTTCACCTGATGCGGTCCGAGCGCGGCGTGCTCGTCAGCGCCCGCTTCGACTACGAGGTGCCGCTCGAGTGCGCGCGCTGCCTGCGCACGTTCGAGGCGCCGCTCTCGGTCGAGTTCGACGAGGAGTACGTCGCGCTCGACGACCCGCACGCCACCGCGCGCGGCCAGCGTGTCGACCCGGACGACTTCCTGGTCGACGAGCACCGCCATCTCGACCTCAGCGAGGCCGTCTGGCAGTATGAGCAGTCGGCCCTGCCGCTGCTGCCGCTCTGCCGGCCCGACTGCGCCGGGCTCTGCCCGGCCTGTGGCGCCGACCGCAACGAGGCGCGGTGCGGCTGCGACGCGGGGGAGAGCGACACCCGCTGGGGCGCGCTGCGAGCGCTTGCCGACCAGCTGCGGACGAGGGAGGACGGCGATGGGGGTTCCGAAGCGTAGGACGCCGCGGGCGAAGCAGCGTACGCGCCGCAGCCACCACAACCTCACCGCCCCGCAGCTCGTGCGCTGCCCGAGCTGCCGCTCCATGCACGTCAACCACCAGCCATGTAAGGTCTGCGGGACCTACCACGGGCGGCAGGCCCTCCGCCAGGAGGAGCCGGCCGGGTAGCCCTCCCCGCGCGGTCGGGCGCCCACATCGTGGCGCCGTCGCGTGGGGCGGCGGCCTCGTGAGGAGCCCCGCGTGATCGACCTCGGCCTCACCGCGCTCCCGCGGTCTCGCGACACCGCGTGGCTCTTCCCGGGGCAGGGCGCGCAATTCGTCGGGATGGGGCGGGACCTCTACGAGGCCGAGCCCGCCGCGCGCGAGGTGTTCGACGCCGCCGACGCCGCCCTCGAGTTCCCGCTCTCCCGCCTCTGCTTCGAGGGGCCTGAATCCGACCTCACGCAGACCGTCAACACGCAGCCCGCGCTCGTCACCCACGCGCTCGCGGCGGTCGCCGCCGCGGTGGCCCGCGGGGCGCTGCGCGAGGCGCCGGCGTACGTCGCGGGGCACTCGCTCGGCGAGTACGCGGCGCTGATCGCCGCCGGGGCAGTCGGCTTCGAGGACGGCGTGAGGCTGGTGCGCGAGCGCGGCAGGCTGATGCAGGTCGCCTGTGACGCCGAGCCGGGCACGATGGCCGCGGTGCTCGGGCTCGAGCCGGAGCCGCTGCGCGCGATCTGCGCCGAGCACCGCGCCGCGCTCTGCAACGTGAACGCGCCCGGGAACATCACCATCGGCGGCACCACCTCCGCCGTCGCCGCGGCGAGCGAAGCGGCCACGGCGGCCGGCGCGTCGCGCGTGGTCCCGCTCACCGTCTCCGGCGCCTTCCACACGCCGCTCATGCAGAGCGCGGCCGACGGCATGCGACGCGTGCTCGCGGGTGTGCGCTTCCGCGCCCCGGCGCCGCCGGTGATCTCGAACGTCACCGCGCAGCCGATCGAGCGCGGCGAGCACCTCGCCGACGAGCTGGTCGCGCAGATCACGAGCCCCGTGATGTGGGCGGACTCCGTGCGCGCGATGATCGATGGCGGCATACGATCCGTCGTCGAGTTCGGACCCGGGCGCGTGCTCACCGGACTCGTGCGGCGTATCGACCGCGCGACGGCGATCCGGAACATCGGCGTGCTCGAGGACCTGGCGATGGAGGAGGCGCGGGGATGAGCCCGGAGGCCGCGCCGGCGCGGTCGCTCGACGGTCGCACGGCGATCGTGACCGGCGGAGGTCGGGGCATCGGCCGCGCCATCGCGGTCGAGCTCGCCCGGGCCGGGGCGAACCTCGTGCTCACCTACCGCGAGAACAAGTCTCTCGCCGACGCGACCGCGCGCGAGCTGCGCGGCCAGGGCGCCGGCTGCGCGGTGACGCAGGTCGACGTGCGCAAGGGCTCGGATCTCGACCGCATGGTGGAGGAGGCTCGGCAGACGTTCGGGGGGGTGCACATCCTCGTGAACAACGCCGGGATGCGCGCGGACAACCTCGTGATGCGCCTCACGGAGGAGGCGTGGGACGACGTGATCGACACGAACCTGCGCGGCACGTTCCTCGCGACGCGCGCGGTGCTGCGGCACATGATCCGCGCGCGCTGGGGGCGCATCATCAACATGACCTCGGTCGTCGGGCTGGCCGGCAACCCGGGGCAGGCCAACTACGCCGCGGCGAAGGCGGGCATCCTCGGCTTCACGCGCTCGGTCGCGCTGGAGGTGGCCTCGCGAAACATCACGGTGAACGCGGTCGCCCCCGGCTTCGTGCTGACCGACATGACGGCCGGGCTCTCGGAAGAGCAGAAGGCGGGGATCCTCGAGCGGATCCCGATGCGGCGCTACGCTGAGCCCGAGGAGATCGCACCGCTCGTCGCGTTCCTCGCGACGGACGCGGCGGCCTACATCACGGGGCAGGTGATCAGCGTCGACGGCGGCCTGGTGATGAGCTAGTGGCGGGCAGCGTGATGGTGACCGGCTCGCGCAGGCGCTCGCGCATCGCCGCGTTCCAGACGCTCTTCGAGGCGGACGTCTCGGGGCGCGACGCGGACGAGGTGCTGCAGCGGCAGCTCGCGGAGTCGACGCTCTCACGGGAGGGCAAGGCGTTCGCGCGCGAACTCGTCGAGGGAGTGCAGGAGCAGCGCGAGTCGATCGACGGGGTCATCGAACGCTACGCGCCCGCGTTCCCGCTGGCCGACATGGCCCCCGTGGACCGCAACGTGCTTCGCCTTGCAATCTACGAAGTGCTCTTTGATAATCGCGGCGCTCCGCTCCGAGTGGCCATCAACGAGGCAGTGGAGATCGCCAAGGGATACGGCGCAGAGTCGTCCGGCCGGTTCGTGAACGGCGTGCTGGGAGCGGTTGCGCTCGAGGCGGCCGCGGGAGACGGTTCCGGGCGAGATGGTTCCGGCGAACCCGATGCTTCCACCGGCGACTGACGCGCCGACGCGCGTGGGCAACCGAAACACCCCGACCGGCCTTCGCCGGCGGCTCCACACAGGAGGGAAGGGCGACCGTGGCGACCGTCTATGAGCGCGTGCGCGCGCTGATCGTGGAGCAGCTGGGCGTCGATGATGAGGACGTCACCCCGAACGCCTCGTTCGTCGACGACCTGAACGCCGACTCCCTCGACCTCGTCGAGCTGATCATGTCGATCGAGGAAGAGTTCTCGGGCGACGGCGTGGAGCTGGAGGTCTCGGACGAGGACGCGGAGAAGATCCAGACCGTCCAGGACGCGATCGACTACCTCAAGGACCAGGGGATCGAGGATTAGCGGGGCGCGCGACGCGTCCCGTCCCGCCCCCGCGGCCGGCCCCGGCGGTCTGCAGCGACGGCCGGGGCGTATCATTTCTCAATGAACATCTTCGGCGTCGGCGCGGGCGAGGCGCTGCTCGTCCTCGTGATCGCCCTCATCGTGGTCGGGCCGGGTCGCTTCCCGGAGATCGCACGGCAGGCCGGGCGCTGGTACCGGCTCGCCCGCCGCTATACGTCCGAGGTGATGACGGACGTGCGCGCCGCCGTCGACGAGCTCGAGCAGGAGGTGACACGGCCCGAGGACGACCTGCGCTCGATCCGGGAGATCGGGACGGAGCTCTCCTCGGACCTGAGCACGACGAGCGCGGAGCTCGACGAGGTGGGGCGCGAGACGCAGGCGGCCGCCGAGGGCACTGGTGCAGCGACGGCGGGCGACGAGCCCGCGGGCGAGCGCGACACCACGCCGGCGCCCGCAGCGTCGGCCGGTGCGGAGCCCCAGACGGCACGGACGCCGGCGGAGCCGAGCGCGCCGGTCTCGATCCGCCCGTCGAAGCGCACGAAGGCCGCCGGCACGGATGGGCCGGTGGACCCGTTCGAGGCGCTCGAGGCGCGCCGTGCGAGAGAACGCGAGCGCCGCGGCGACGGCCGCGGATAGCACCCCGGATCAGCGATGGCCGTCGAGCGGCAGGCTGAGCCCCTCGTGACCGCACCGGAGCCCGCCGAGGGCGGGACGATGACGCTCCTGGAGCACCTCCAGGAGCTCCGCTCACGCGTCGCCTGGTCCGGCCTCGCCGTCCTCCTCGGGATGATCGTCTTCTTCATCCCGCCGATCGGGTTCGGCGCGATCGAGTTCCTCCTCGATCCGGCCGTGCGACAGACCCCGAACTTCCGCGCGCAGGCGATCACGCCGATGGAGAACATCGTCGTCTACTTCCGCGTCGCACTGCTCGGGGGGGTCGCGCTCGGGATGCCGATGCTCATCTACCAGTCGATGCAGTTCGTCGTGCCCGCCCTCACGACCCGGGAGAAGCGCTGGACCGTCCCCGTCGTCGCCGGCGGGAGCACGATGTTCATCCTCGGACTCGCATTCGGGTACTTCATCCTGCTGCCCGCCGCGTACGGGTTCCTGTTCAAGTTCGGCAGCAGCTTCGCGGACATCACGCCCACGATCAGCAGCTACATGGACCTCACGACGCGTCTGTTGCTCGTGTGCGGGCTGGTGTTCGAGACACCGATCATCATCATGGGCCTCGCCCGCGCGGGGGTCGTCAGCGCCTCCCGGCTCACCCGGTGGTGGCGCTTCGCGCTCGTCGGCGCGTTCGCGATCTCGGCGATCCTCACCCCGACGCCAGACCCCGTCACCCAGAGCCTCGTCGCCGGCCCGATCATCCTGCTGTACTTCGTCGGCATCGGGCTCGCGTGGTTCATCCGCCGGTAGCCGTGCCGCCCGCCGGGTGGTGGGCAGGCGGAACGATCATCGGCATATGCACCCATACCGATGAATTGCCGGCTGATCGGGGCGATGCTACGCTCCCGCTCGTGATGGCCGAGACCTCCCCGCGTACCGGGAGGGCACCTGTGTTCCCCGACCGCCGCCCAGCCTCATCCACGACCGTCCTGGAGGCACCGCGCGACGCGCCGCCGCAGCTGCTCCCCCTCTACACGGTCGACGATGCGCTGGTGCCGCTCTACGAGGAGATCGCCGACTGCCCGCGGTGCCGCCTCGCGCGCACGCGCTCGCGGACGGTGCCCGGGTCGGGCCCGGTGCGTGCCGAGCTGATGCTCATCGGCGAGGGGCCCGGCCAGCGCGAGGACGCGCTCGGGCTCCCCTTCGTCGGGCGGGCCGGCCAGTTCCTCGACGAGCTGCTCGCCTCGATCGGGCTCAGCCGGCGCGAGGTGTACGTCTGCAACGTCGTGAAGTGCCGCCCGCCCGAGAACCGCGACCCGCTCCCCGACGAGCTGGCCGCATGCGGTGATTTCCTGCAGCGGCAGATCGAGCTCGTGAACCCGAAAGTGATCGCCACGCTCGGGCGGTTCTCGATGGCCCGCTGGTTCGGCGAGTCGCGCATCTCGCAGATCCACGGGCGGCCGGCGACGTTCGACGGGCGCATCGTGGTCCCGATGTACCACCCGGCCGCGGCGCTGCGCGCCGGGCAGCTGCGCGAGGTGATGAAGCAGGACTTCGCGAAGATCCCCGCGCTGCTCGCGGAGGACGCCCCTCCGCCGGCCCCGTTCGACGCCGCGCGCCGCGCGCCCGGCGGGGGCGCGCGCCCG
>VGNK01000170.1 GCA_016866055.1 Chloroflexota bacterium
GCGGGAAACGCGCGCGGCGGGCCCGAGGACCCGCCGCGTGGACGTTCGCGATCCCGGCCACGCGGCTCACCGCGCGCCGGCAGCGCACCGCTAGTCGACCAGTGCCCCCAGCGCCTCGTCGAGGACCGCGTCGGCCTTCGCCTGGATCTCCTCGTCGGTGGCGTCCTGGATGGGGTGCGGGACGAAGACCCGGCGCACCTCGGGCAGCCCGAGCGCGCGCGCCTGCGCCTCAGCCGCCTCGACGAACTCCGAGGAGGCGATGAACACCGAGGGAATCCCCTGCACTTCGAACCAGACGGTGTCGTGCACACTGCACGTCGTGCAGGACCCTCAGTCGGCTAACGCCTCGATCACGAAGCTGCATTCCTGCGCGATCCGCTGCCGCAGGTCCTCGGGCGCCGGCTTCGCGAACGTCGGCTTGCGATAGCGACGCACGTCGACGTTCGGCATCCGCTCGCGGATGCGCACCTCCAGCCGGTCGAGCAGCACGTTCCCGCGCGGCTTCGAGATGTCGAGCAGCCCGATCGTGCCGCTCACGTGCTCGGGGCGCGTGGCCAGCTCCCGGCGGATCGGCTCGCGCTCGTCCGTCGGGTCGAGGATCACCGTGGGTGGACGGGTCTGCGTCGTCATGAGACCTCCTCGATCCTGCGGCTCGTCGGCATCGACCCGGTCGCGCCGCTCGCCCAGCCGTCCAGGATCATCGAGAACTTCCCGGCCTCGGATCCCGCGACGGCGATGTGGATGTTATCCGCGGAGCGGAACTTCGGCACCAGGCCGTCGAGGCCGGCCTCGGGGACGAGCGCGCGGGGCAGGCCCGCTCCGCTCTCCTCGTCCTGGAGGAGCGCCCGCGCCGGACGCGACGTCACCTCCTGGATGCGTCGGCGAAGGTCGTCCTTCGTGTAGCGGTCGCGCCACAGCGTGTCGACGTGCTCGGGCGAGACCACCACGAAGATGTCGCCGGAGCCGTGCCCCTTCGGGTGGTGCGAGGCCTCGAGCCTGAGCCCGAAGCTGCCAGCGAGCTGGTGCGCGCTGCGCGAGGTCTGGTCGACCATCAGGCTCTCGCCCGTGGACGCGAAGAGCGTGACGACGGAGTCGGCGGGCGCGAAGCCGCGCTCGACGTGGAGGGGCGCCCACGGGCTGCGCTCCTCCCACTCCGCGAAGCACTGCGTGTACTTCATCGCGTTGCCGAGCGTGGAGCGCTCGGTGCCGCCGGGCTTGCCCCCGCCGACGTTGCGCAGCACGAGCCGGATCGCGCGCCCGATGCTCGCGTTCGCGCGGTACCCCGCGCCCATCGCACCGAGCCGCATGTTGAGCCCGATGCGCTGGCGGATCGGACCGTTGACGATCACGACGGGGGCCGCGCCCATCGTCGTCGCGCTCACGCCGTGGATGTTGAACTCGTCCGTGCACATCGCCTCGACCGCGGCGATCACGACCGGGAGGTACTCGGGCCGGCACCCCGCCATCACCGCGTTGATCGCCACCTTCTCGACGGTCACCGGCGCGAGGTTGGGCGGCACCACCGCGACGACCTCCTGCGCGTCGCGCCGCGTCCCCCGCAGCATGCGCAGCACGCGCTCCGGCGTGGGCGGGACAACGGGGAGGCCGTCGGTGAGGCCCTGGTCGTACATGAACTCGACCGCGTCGTCGTGCGGCGCGATCTCGATGCGCCGCGCGCGCAGCGGGCTGCCCTCGGACTCCGCGACGAGCCGCTCGTAGATCCCCGGCTCCACCGAGCGCGAGCCGCACCCCGGGCGTGAGTCCGGGTACGACTTCCAGTCGACCCTCGGCGCCTTCACGCCCGCGAGCCGCGCGAGCTCCGCGAAGAGGTCGCGCCAGTCGTCGCGTCCGAAGCCGACGAAGCGGCGCAGCTGCGCGCCCTCGCCGTCGGCGAGGATGATCGTGGGGACGGTGTCGAATCCGTACGCGAAGGAGACGCGCAGCTCCGAGTCGTCGAGCATCGGCAGCGTGAGCGCGTGGCGCTCGACGAGCTTCGCGTTCCCCTCCTCGTCCTGCCCGATCGCCCAGACGTCGACGCCCGCGCCGAAGGCGCGGTGCGCCCGCTCGATCAGCGGCATCGAGAGGTTGCAGGTCTCGCACTCCTCGTGCACGAAGCAGAGGAGCGCCGGACGGCCGGTGGGGAAGGCGAGCGAGGTGCCCTCGCGGTCGTCGAGCCGGAAGCGCGGCAGGGTCATGGTCCCGGTGGCCATCGGGCTGGCGTCTCCTCTCTCGTCGGCTCGCGCGCGGGGCGCGTCGCGCGCGGGTCAGGGCGCGCGCTGCGCCTCGCGCTCGAATGCCTTCTGCACGCCGCCGAGGCGGCGGCGGCCGCCGGTGTCGACCTTCACCGCGGCGGGGTCGCGCTCGGCGACGCCGCGCAGCAGGTACTGGTGGAAGGCGCCGCGGATCGAGGTCGTGAAGCCCTGGGCGTCCTGCGCCTGGTTCACGGCGAGCTTGATCATACGCAGCTGGAAGGGGTCGTTTTCGGCGACGCGGTGGGCGTAGGCCATCACGTCGTCCATCAGCTGCGCGCGCGGGACGACGCGGTTGACCAGGCCGAGCTCGAGCGCCTCTTCCGCGGAGAGGAAGCGGCCCTCGAAGAGGATCTCCTTGGCCTTGCGCGCGCCCAGGTCCCAGGGGACCGAGAAGTACTGGAAGAGCGAGCAGAGGAAGCGGGCGTCGTCGGCCGCGAAAATGAGGTCCATGCCGGAGGCGATGATCCAGCCGCCGAAGATGCAGTAGCCCTGGACGGCGGCGATCGTCGGCTTCGGGTGGTTGCGCCAGCGCAGCGTGTTCTCGACGTTCAGGCTCCAGGTGCGCTCGTACTCGCCGCGCAGGCCGGCCTCGTAGGGGCGCGCCTCGAGGTCGGCCCGGTGCTCAGGGGTGCCGATGTCGTGGCCGGCGGAGAAGTGGTCGCCGGCGCCGGCGAGCACGACGACGCGCGCGTTCGTGTCCTCGGCGGCGCGGTCGAAGGCGTGATCCATCTCCTCGCGGAGGCGGCGCGACTGCGCGTTGCGGTAGCGCGGGCGGTTGAGCGTGATGACGGCGACGTGGCCGTCGACGTCGTAGAGGATGTCCTGGTAGTCCATCGCGACCCCCGTTCGCGGCGCCTGCCGGCTCGGCGGAGCCTATCACCCGGCGACCAGCGCCGACCGCGCGGGGTGAGCGCGCGGCTCGGCGCTGGTCCGTCCGCGGAGCGGCGCGATAAGCGAACGCCCCGCGCCCGCCCGAGGGGGGCGAGCGCGGGGCGTGAGGTCCGCCTCGACGGTGCGGGCTAGCCGCGCGGCAGCCCGAGGCCGCGCGTCGCGATGATGTTGCGCTGGATCTCCGAGGTCCCGGCGGCGATCGTCGACGAGACCGACGAAACGTAGGTGCGCGTGAACTCGCCTTCCATCGCCGCGTGGGCGTCACCCGGCCAGACGTTCGAGTGCAGCCCGAAGAGCTTCGTCCCCGTGTGCGCCGTGCGCTGGTTGAGCTCGGAGTTGTAGAGCTTCGACATCGAGGCCTCGTAGTTCGGGATGAGGCCGCGCGCCTGCATCGAGATGATGCGGAACGAGTAGTTGAACATCACCTCGGTCTCGATCGCGCGGTCGGCGATCTCGAGTCGCAGGCCCGGGTTGTCGGCGAGCGTCGACTTCGCCTTGCCGTCGGGCGTGCCCAGGTAGGCCATCAGCTTGTTGAGCGTGCGGCGGTTCGCCACCGCCCCGGTGATGTTCGAGCGCTCGTAGTCGAGCAGCGTCATCCCGACGTACCAGCCGCGGTTCTCCTCGCCGACGCGGTTGGAGGCCGGGACGCGCACGTCCTCGAAGAAGACCTCGTTGAAGTGGTGGCGGAACGACATGTCGATCAGCGGGCGCACCGTGATTCCCGGCGTCGACTTGTCGACGAGGAGGAACGAGATCCCGCGGTGCTTCGGCGCGTTCGGGTCGGTGCGCGTGAGCACGTAGAGCCAGTCGGCATGGTGAGCGAGCGAGGTCCAGATCTTCTGGCCGTTGATCACGTAGTCGTCGCCGTCGCGGATCGCGCGGGTCTGCAGCGAGGCGAGGTCGGAGCCGGCGCCCGGCTCGGAGTAGCCCTGCCGCCAGTCGACCTCGCCGGAGAGGATCTTCGGGAGGTGCTGCGCCTTCTGCTCGTCGGAGCCGTGCACGATGAGGGTCGGGCCGAGCTGCGAGACGCCCTGGCCGCCGACCGACGGCGCGCCGGACTGCGCCATCTCCTGCTTGAAGATGAACTGCTCCATCGGGGAGAGGCCCGCGCCGCCGAACTCCTTCGGCCAGTGCGGGGCGACCCAGCCCTGCTCGGCGAGCGCGGCGGTCCAGGCGGTGGCCGCGTCGCGCGCGCGGACGTCCTCGGACTTGCGGTCGCGCTCCCAGTCGCCGTCGCCCGCGCGGTAGCGCTCGGGCAGCTTGTTCTCGATCACCTGCCGCACCTGCGCGCGGAACGCGGCCTGATCGGCGGAGTCCTTCCAGTCCATGCTCAGCTCCCTCGCTCGAGTCTCGTCAGGCGGGAGCATAGCGCACGCGCGCGGCCGGTCGGAGCGCGCAGGCGCGTCGCATCGCGCGCGCGCGCATGCGGGCGACGGGGCACGACCGCGACGGCGCGCGGCGCTACGCGGCGGGGGCGTCCAGCGCGGCGCGAGCGGGTGGAAGTCGTTCCACGCGAACCAGAACACGGGCATCGCGTTCAACCGCGCGAGCCGGCGCCCCGCGACCGGGCCCGCCACCACCTCGCCGGTGAGCCCCGCCCACAGCGTCCCCGTCTCGCGGTCGACGAGCGGGAGGCCGAGCGTCTCGGCGCCGGCCATCCCGGGCTCCGCCGCCGCGCGCTCACGCTCGCGGCGGTCGACCGCGGTCAGCTCGCGCCAGGTGCGCCAGTCGGTGAGCATCGCCGGCACCGGCTCGAGCGCGGTGCCGCGGAAGCGCCCCTCGACCGCGACGCCGAGGAACTGGCTCCAGAGCGAGTCGCTCTGCCGGTCGTACATGACGAGCGCGTTCATGATGAGCTTGCCGGAGACCCCGAAGGTGAGGGGCGCGCTGCCGAACTGTCGGGCATACACGATCCCTTGATGCAGAGCGGTCACCACGTGACCGCGATCGGACGCCCTCCCACGACGTCGTTGACCACCTCGTGGCCGCTGAGGAACGCGGTGCCGTAGGCACGCGCCTCGCCGCCGATCTCGACGCCGATCACCAGGTCCGCGGGCGCGAAAAAGCGGTCGGCGCGCTCGGCGGTGACGAAGCGCGGCTCGAAGATCGCGGCGATCGCGTCCTTGGGGAGCAGCGTGACGATGCGGAGCTCGCTCGGCCGGGCGGCCGCTGGGGTCGGTCACGACGAGCGTCTCACGGAGCAGCCCGGACCGGCGCAGCCGGACGACGCCCAGGACGATCACGAGCGCGAGCAGGGCGAAGAGCGGGAGCACGTTGCGCATGCGGGTCCAGAGCTCAAGGGCGGCACGCGCGGCGGCGGTCATCTCGCGATCGAGCGTCCCACCTCGCGCGACCGGCGTGTGAGCGCCGCTACCCCGGCGGGGCCCACACGGCCCCACCGGGGTAGAAGTAGCTCCACGCGAACTCCAAGGCCGCCACGCGTTGAGGCGCGTGAGCGTGCGCCCGGCGAGCGGCCCAGAGATCCTTTGCCCGGTCGGGCCCGGCTGAGGAACGCGGTGCCGGGCGCGGTGGTCGCCGTTGATCGAGACGCCGATCACTTGCGAGCCGTCGTCGAGGAAGCGCGTGCTCGCGGCGTCCGCGGGGACAAACCGCGGGGCGAAGATCGCCGGGAGCGCGTTCGGGCGGGTGCAGCGTGACGATGCGGTAGTCGGGGAGGGCGCGCGGGCCCGGCACGCCGACGACGGGGGAGCGCGTCGGGGAGGCCGGCGCGCCGACGGCCGGCGCCGGGGTAGACGGCGGCGCGTCGCGGCCGGCGT
>VGNK01000171.1 GCA_016866055.1 Chloroflexota bacterium
GCCCGGCGGCCGGCGGAATCCCCGCACCCTCCTCGGCGACGAGCAGCGCCGCGCCGATCTGCTTCCCGCCGTAGCCGCGCGCCTCGGCGCGCAGCAGGTGATCGCACGCTGCCGAGGAGATCGGCAGCGGCGCCCCCGCCTCGCGGCCCGCCTGGACCGCGAGTCGCAGGTCCTTCGCCGCGAGCCCCAGCGAGAACGTCGGCGCCTCGAAGTCGCGCTCGAGCAGCCGCGGCATCCCGCGCACGAACGGCGCCGCGGAGGCGACGCTCATCACCTCGTGCGCGCGCGCCGGGTCGATGCCGGTCTTCTCGGCGAGCACGATCGCCTCGTGCAGGATGAGCCCCGAGCCGATCGAGACGAGGTTGTTGATGAGCTTGACCATCGCCCCGTTCCCGAGCTCGCCCATGTGGAAGACGTTCGCGCCGATGCACCTGAGGAGCGGCTCGCAGCGGTCGAACGCGGCGCGGTCGCCGCCGACCATGATCGCGAGAGTGGCCTCCTCGGCGCCGCGGGTGCCCCCGCTGACGGCGGCGTCGAGCATCGTCACGCCGCGCGCGGCGGCGGCCCGGGCGAGCCGGCGCACGGTCGCCGGGAAGTTCGTGCTGAGGTCGAAGAGGACCGTGCCCGGCGCCGCGCCGTCGAGGATCCCGTCCGGGCCGGTGAGCACGGCCTCGACCTCGCTGGGGCCGGGGAGCGAGGTGAGCACGACCTCCGCCCCACGCGCCGCGGCGGCGGGGCTCTCCGCCCAGCGCGCGCCCAGCTCGATGAGCGTCGCCGCCGACTCCTCGCGCAGGTCGTGCACGGCGACCTCGTGGCCCGCCCGGATCACGTTCGCGCACATCGGCCGCCCGATGTTCCCGGTCCCGATGAAGCCGACGCGCACGTTGCACCTCCCCCGCCCGCGGGCCCTCGCGGCGCCGGGAGTCTAGCGCTTCGACTCGCGGGCGCGCCTCCGACGGCCCGCGCGGGCGGGAGCGGGACCGCGAGATGCGCGGGGTACGCCCCGGCGCCGGCGCGCCGTGCCAGCGGCCGTCCCGCGGCGGCGGAGCCTTCCGACCGCCTCGAACGCGAATGGGGCGGGGATCCCTCCCCGCCCCGCTCGGCTCCGCGCGTGGACTGCGAGCGGTCAGTCCACGCGGACGAAGAACGTGACGTCGTTGCCACCGTTGAGCCCCGCCTCCCCTGCACGAGGCGGTAGTGGCCTGCGCTCGACCCCTCGAGGGTGACGCCGTTGAACCCAACGGGGGCGGGCACGCGGGCGAAGTCGCGTGGCAGCGCGATCGTGATCGACCCACCCGGCGCGAGCTCGCGGCCGAAGACCGCCGGGTCCATCGACCCGTCCAGATTGATCACGAGGTCCGTGGCGCGCCCCGCCACGTCTCCGTCGGCGACGACCGGCCCCTTCACGGTCGAGCCGACCATCCCGTGCTCTGCACGGACACCGTCCGCGCCTCGCCCGCATCTCCCGCGCCGGTGGATCGCTCGGAGGCGACCCGCGTGCTCCCGGCGATGAGCGCGCCGAGCAGCGCCACCCCGCCTGATTCCGCATCCGCATTGCCCCGGCCCGTCTCGCCGCGCGCTGCGGCGATCATGGTTGCGGTGAGGTCGGGGAAGCGTACGCGCGCGCCGGGCTCGAGGAACGCAGGCTCCGGCAGCGGCGCCGTACGCCGGCGCGCCCGCACCAGGGCCACCGCTCGACGGTGCACGATCGTCATCAGCAGCGACTCGATCCGCCCGTTCGCCGCGTCGAGGCGCTCGGCGCGCTCCCAGAGCTGCGCGAACGTTTCCTGGACGGCGTCCTCGGCCGCCGGCCCGTCCCCGAGCACGCGGTACGTCAGGCCCGGCGCACGCCGGCCCTCCTGGTGGAAGAGGTCCCCACGCGCCGAGGCGTCGCGCCGCTGGAGCCGCGCCGCGATCGACCCGCCCTCCCGTTCAGTTCCTCGCACGACCACCCGTCCCGGATCACGCTCGCCGACCCTCGCGGGGACCCCCATGCTACCGAGCCGCCGCCCGGCGAACCGGCCGCGCGGGGCGGGGACGTGGCGGGCAACCCGCGCAGCCGGGATACTCCGGCCCCGCGGCCCAACTCGCCGGCCGCCCGGGGGGAGAGCGATGACGCTCATCGACGAGATCTTCGAGGCGAACAGGCGCTACGCCGCGGCGTTCGAGGCCGGCGCGCTCGGGGTGCGCCCTCGACGCGGGATCGCGATCCTCACCTGCATGGACGCGCGCTACACGGCGCAGGCCGCGCTCGGCTTCGCGCTGGGCGACGTCCACGTGATCCGCAACGCCGGCGGCCGCGCGACCCCCGACGCGCTGCGCTCGCTCGTTCTCTCCGCGGCGTTCCTCGGCACGCGCCGCTGCATCGTCGTCCACCACACCAACTGCGGGCTCTACGGGCGCACGAACCAGGAGCTTGCCGCCGCGGTGCGCGAGGTGAGCGGCGCCACGCCCGAGATCGACTTCCTCCCGTTCGCCGACGTCGAGCAGAGCGTGCGCGACGACGTGGCGACGGTGCGCGCGAGCGCCTACCTCCCCGACGGGTACGAGGTGATCGGGTTCGTGTACGACGTGCGGACGGGGCGCGTGAGCCTCGTCGAGGGGTAGGCGGCCGCACCCTCGCGCAACGAGGCCCACGCGCGGGGGTGCGGCACGGCGGGCCTCGCATCGCGGACTACGCCCGCAGCGCCTCCGCCACCCGCGTAAGCGCGTCGATGTGCGCCTGCACGCCCTTCAGCCCCACGTTCGACGTGAAGATCGCCGTGTGCGTCGCGCCGATCTCCGCGAAGCGGCGCGATGCCGCGACCTGTCCGTCCGGGTCGTCCGCGCCGCGCACCGAGCACTGCAGCCCGATCGTCGCCGGGTCGCGCCCCGCGCGCTCGGCCGCCGCGCGCACGCGCGCGATCCCCTCGACGACCGCGTCGTCGGGCACGCCGAGCGGGAACCACCCGTCGCCGACGCGTCCCACGCGGTCGAGCGCGCGCGGGTCGCGCCCGCCCATCCAGATCGGGATCGCGCGGCGCGCCGGCAGCGGGTTGATGCCCGCCTTCGTCACGCGGTCCCACCGCCCCTCGAACGTGACGACGGGCTCGCGCCAGAGGAGCCGCAGCAGCTCGATCTGCTCGTCCATCCGCCGTCCGCGCGTGTGGAAGTCCTGGCCGAGCGCCTCGTACTCGACGGGGTTCCAGCCGGTGCCGATGCCGAGCACGAAGCGGCCCCCGCAGAGGACGTCGAGCTGCGCGGCCTGCTTCGCAACGAGCGCCGTCTGGCGCTGCGGCAGGATCAGGATGCCGGTCATCAGCTCGATGCGCTCGGTCACCGCGGCGAGGTAGCCGAAGGTCGGGAAGGGGTCCGGCCACTCGTGCCGGAAGGTGTACGCGCCCTGCCAGCCGCCCGGCCGGTCGGGGTCCGCGCCCAGCGTGTGCTCGCCCATCGCGAGCCGGGCGTAGCCGAGCGCCTCCGCGGCCTGCGCGTAGTCCCGCAGCACGCCGGGATCCGACCCGAGCTCGTAGGAGGGGTAGAAGGCGGTCAGCTCCATCGGGCACTCTCCTCGCGGTCGGGATCGGCTCGTGTTGAGGCAGGATAGGCGCGGACGAGCGGCGGGCGCGGTGCGCCGCGGATCAGGCGCGCGCGATCCCGGCGACGGCGGCGTCCGTGAGGCGCGCGAGGTCGTGCGGGTCGAGCGCGATCTCGAGGCCGCGGCGGCCGGCGCTGACGTACACGCGCTCGTGGTCCAGCGCGGATGCGTCCAGCGCGAGCGGGAGGCGGCGGCGCTGGCCGAGCGGCGAGATCCCGCCGACGACGTAGCCGGTCGCGCGCTGCGCGTCCGCAGGCAGCGCCATCTCCGCGCGTCGCGCGCCGAGCACGGCCGCGACGGCCTTGAGGTCGAGCTGCGCGGCGACCGGCACGACGCCGACGGCGAGACGCCCGCCGTCGAGCCGCACGACGAGCGTCTTGAAGACGCGCGCGGGGTCGAGGCCGAGCCGCTCCGCCGCCTCGATCCCGTAGGTGGTGCTCGCGGGTTCGTGCTCGTACTCGACGATCTCGAAGGCGATGCCGGCGGCGCGCGCGGCCTCAACGGCGGGGGTCACGGGGCCGGCTCCCGGGGCGCGGGCGTGTCGCTGGTCACCGACGCAGCGTACGCGAGGCGTTCCCGGCGAGCGGCCCCTCGACGGGCGGGAGCCGACTGACTCGCCACGCGGACCGGCTCAGCCCGCTCACGCGGGCGACTCGGCCCCGGATCGATCGCGCCAGCTCGCTGCCTCGGATCGCGCGCGAAATCGTTCGTTGCGCGCCCTCAAGTCGCCGACGGTGCTGCCGATGATCCCGGCGAGGAGTCCAGAGGGGCTCCCCACCGCCGCCCGGCGGACGCAGACGAGAGGACCGGGCCGCGGGGGCAGAGGCGCTCACCGATAACGGCAAACCCGTCGAAAGACGGGGACGCAAAGGCGAGGGCCTACCTCCACCCCGGTGGACACGGCAGCCGCCTACCGAAGCGAGGGTCACTGCTGAGGCAGCGTTCGTCAGAACGCCGTCGAGCCGCAGCGCTTTCCTTCGGAGCCGCGATCGGGAACCCGATGGCGGCTCCGTTGCGTGTGCGGCCCCGACGGCGGGGCACGCGAGGAGCTGTTCAGTGGGCGCCGGGAAGGAGCAGGGCAAGGCAAGGCCGCACGGCCGGGGCTGCACCCCGGGATCGGCACCACTGAACGTCTGTGAAATGGAGCACTCCATGACGCTTCTCGCGCACACCATGCGCCGGCTCGTCTCGCGCACCGCGATCGAGGATGCGGGCCAGTCGATGGTCGAGTACGCCCTGATCCTCGCGATCGTCTCGATCGCCGCGGTCGGGGCGCTGGCGCTGCTCGGCCCCCAGGTCGTGAACGCGATCAACGCGGTCACGGCGGCCTTCTAGCCTGGCGACACGCGCGGGGCGGGCCGCCGGTCCCTGGCCCGCCCCGCGTTCCGGGAGACCCCGATGATGAGCCATCGCGTCCGGAGGCTCGCGCGCCGGCTCGCCGGCGAGCGCGGGCAGGCGCTCGTCGAGACCGCGATCGCGTTGCCCGTGGTCGCGCTGCTGCTGCTGTCGATCGTCGACGGCGGGCGCATCTTCCACGCCTGGATCGTGACGACGAACGCCGCGCGCGAAGGCGCGCGCGTCGCCGCCACGCGCGCCCCGCAGCCGGAGGTGCTGAACTTCGTGCAGAGCGCGATGGTCAACGTCACCCCCTACCAGGTGACCACCACGAACCTCGGCGGCACGCCCGGCACCCCCGTCACGGTCGAGGTGCGGCACGACGTCGCGATGCTCACCCCGCTGATCGGCTCGATCGTGGGCAACGCCGTCACGGTGCGCAGCACCGCGGTCATGCGCCTCGAGTGACGCGAGTGAACGGACACATCCGCATGCGACGGGCGCGATGGGCACGCTGACCGACGCGCTCGGCCGGCGCCCCGCGCTGCTCGGCGCGCTGCTCGCCAGCGAGGCGCGCGCGGTCGCGGGGCCGCTGCTCGTGGTGGGTGACCTCAACGCGAGCACGCTCTCGCCCTCCTTCGCACGGCTGCTCTGGAGGACCGGGCTGCGCGTGGCGACCGCGACCCGCTGGCCGGACGCGACCTATCACGCCTACGGCCGCCTCGCCGTGCGCCTCGATCACGTACTCGTGCGCGGCGTCGGCGTCGCCGGCGAGCAGGTGTTCGAGCTCGCGGGGTCGGACCACCGCGGGGTGGCGGTCGAGGTGGCGCTCCTGCCGCCCGAGCAGCACGCGCGATCGGCGCGCTGAGCCGCCCGCCGCCCGCTCGCCGGCTACCGCGGCAACCGCCGCGCGTTCGAGCGCTCGAGCTGCGCCCAGCAGGCCGCGCGCACCGCCGCGAGCGACGTGCTCGCGGCGGCTGCGCGCTCCGC
>VGNK01000172.1 GCA_016866055.1 Chloroflexota bacterium
CGAGCGCGTTCACGGTGAAGTCCCGCCGCGCCAGGTCGTCGGCAAGCGGGCCCTGCATCGCGACGGCGTCGAGGTGGCCGCGCGCGAGCGGCACGCGGTGCAGCCGCCACGGCTCGCGCCCGATCACGACCGTGCTCGCGCCGAGCGCCTCCGCGGCGAGCGCGGCGAACCGCCCCGCGTCCCCCGGCACCGCGAGGTCGACCTCGAGCGCGTCGCGCCCGAGCAGCGCGTCGCGCAGCGCGCCGCCGACGACGCACACCGCCGCGAACGGCGCGAACGCGGGGTCGCCGCGCACGCGCGCGGCGAGGAGCTGGAGGGCGTGTTCGAGGGGGTGTGGCACCGTGGTGATCAGCATAGGCTCGCGGCGACGGCGGCTGCCGCGCGTGCGTGCGCGGGTGCGCTGCGGGCAGGGAGCCGCTCGTGCCGGAGTCCGACTGCGCCTTCTGCGAGATCGCGCGCGGCGCGGCCGAGGCGCACGTGGCGCTCGACGAGCCCGCGGTTCTCGCCTTCCTCGACCGCCGCCCGCTCTTCCCCGGCCACCTGCTGCTCGTGCCGCGCGCACACGTCGAGACGCTCGCGGACCTCCCGGGCGAGCTCGTCGCGCCGCTCTTCTCCGCCGCGCAGCGCCTGGCGCGAGCGGTCGAGCGCGCGATGGAAGCCGAGGGCAGCTTCGTCGCGATCAACAACCGCGTGAGCCAGAGCGTCCCGCACCTGCACGTGCACGTCGTCCCGCGCCGCCGCCGCGACGGCCTGCGCGGCTTCTTCCGGCCGCGCACGACCTATCGCGACGGCGCGCACGCCGAGGAGGTGCGCGCCCGCATCGCCGCCGCGCTCGCGGAGGCGGACGCCGGGTCGCGCTGAGCCGGTTCGGCGCAGCGCTCCGTTCGATGCGGACGTCGCGCAACGCGGCGCGCTGAGGCATCGCGCGGCCCTGCCGAGGCCCCGCGCACGCCGAGCCGCCCCGGCCCCGGTGCTACCATTCCGCGCCGACGGGGGTCCGGGCGGGAGGACCGCATGGCCGACGCGGCACTCGAGGGGCTCCGGGTCGTCGAGATCGGCGACTTCATCTCGGCCGCCTATGCGACGAAGCTCCTCGCCGACCTGGGCGCCGACGTCGTGAAGGTCGAGCCCCCGGAGGGCGACAGCACGCGCCGCCACGGCCCGTTCCCCGGCGACGAGCCCCACCCCGAGCGGAGCGGGCTCTTCCTCTTCCTCAACACGAACAAGCGCAGCGTCACGATCGACCGCGCGCGCGAGGAGGGCCGCGCGCTGCTGCGCGACCTCTGCGCGCGCGCCGACCTCGTCGTGCAGAACCTGCCGCCGGCGGAACTCCAGCGCCTCGGGCTCGACTACGACGCGCTCGCGGCATCGAACCCGCAGCTCGTCATGGTCTCGATCACGGTCTTCGGCTACGACACGCCCTACCGAGACTGGAAGGGCACGGCGCTGATCGCGACGGCGGCCTCCGGGCTGCAGCATCGCATCGGCGATCCTGGGCGGCCGCCGCTCTGGCTCCCCTACTGCGCCGCGGACTTCCAGGGCGGGGTGCACGGCGCGATCGCGGCGATGATGGCGCTGCGCGCGCGTCGGCTGAGCGGCGAGGGCCAGCACGCCTGGCTCTCGATCGTCGAGGTGATCGGGACGGTCATGGCCGGCTCGGGCCTCGGCGCGTACGTGTTCCAGGGGCAGCTGCGCAGCCGCAGCGGCTTCCACAACCCGGGCTTCTACCCGTGGCAGGTCGTCCCCGTGCGGGACGGCTTCTTCGAGGTCATCACGATGGTCGACGAGCAGTGGGCGCGCTTCGTGCGGCTGATGGGCGACCCACCCTGGCGCGAGGACGAGCGGCTGCAGAACCGCTGGCTCTCGTTCCAGTGGTCCGAGGAGCTCGACGCCTACTGGCACCCGTGGATGCGCGAGCGCACGAAGGCGGAGCTCTCGGCGCTCTTCCGCGAGCACCGCATCGCGTTCCAGCCGGTGCACACGATCAACGAGGTGGTGAACTCCGAGCACCTGCGCGGGCGCGGGTTCTGGGCGGAGGTGGAGCACCCGGTGATGGGCCGCACGCCGATCCCGGGCGCGCCGTACCGGCTGTCCGAGACGCCGTGGGCGATCCGGCGGCCGCCGCCGTTGCTCGGGCAGCACACCGCAGAGGTGATCGCGGAGTTCGGTCGCGGCGCGGACGAGGTGGCGGCGCTGCGCGAGGCGGGGGTGATCGGGTGAGCGGCGGCGTGCTGCCGATGGAGGGGCTGCGCGTGCTCGATCACGGGCACGTGTGGGCTGGGCCGCTGCTCGCGGAGATGTTCGCGGACATGGGCGCGGACGTGATCCGCGTGCAGGCGCCGGGCCGCTTCTCGGGGATCAGCATGGCGGGGCGCGGCTCGCTCGCCGCGGGCCCTGCGGCCCCAGACGACCCACGCGCGTACCAGGGGTGGGATCGCGGGAAGCGGTCCGTGTCGCTCGACCTTGCGCACCCGGACGGGAAGCGGCTCTACCTCGCGCTCGTGGCGAAGAGCGACGTGATCGTCGAGAACTTCGCTCCGCGGGTGCTACCGGGGCTCGGGCTCGGCTACGAAGTGCTGCGCGAGGCGAACCCCCGCATCGTGCTCGCCTCGCTCTCGGCGGCCGGCGCGACACCCGGGCCGTGGCGGGAACTGCTCACGTACGGGCCGTCGCTCGCGGCGCTGTACGGCGTGAAGAGCGTGCAGGGCTACGCGGGCGAGGCGCAGCCGCGCGAGGACACGGCCGACCTCGACCCGACCGCGGCGGCGCACGCGTTCGTCGCGGTCTGCGCGGTGCTCGAGTACCGCGAGCGCACGGGGCGCGGCCAGCACATCGACATCGCGCAGGGCGAGGCGACGATACAGCGCATCGCCGAGCCGGTGATGGACTACCTGCTGAACGGGCGTGTCGCGGGGCCGCAGGGGAACCGCTACCCCGGTGTCGCGCCGCACGGGGTCTACCCGGCGGTCGGCGAGGATCGCTGGATCGCGATCGTCGCGCGCGACGAGCGCGAGTGGGGCGCGCTGATCGAGGTCGCGGGCGAGGCCGGCGGACGGCTGCGCGAGGCGCGCTTCGCGACGCTCGCGGGGCGGCTTGCAGCGCAGGACGCGCTCGACGAGGCGATCGGCGCCTGGACCGAGCGCCGCGACGCCGGCGCGCTGACCGCGGCGCTGCAGGCCGCGGGCGTGCCCGCGTACCCGGTGATGGACCCGCCCGCCCTGCTCGCCGACCCCAACTACGGGGTGCTGCGCGAGTGCCACGTGCGCGTCGAGACCGCGCACGGCATCGGGCGCGATCAGATCTACCAGGGCATCCCGTGGAAGCTTACGAAGACGCCCGGCGTGATCCGCCTCCCGGTGGCGGCGACCGGCGAGCACAACGCCGAGGTGTACGGCGAGCTACTCGGCCTCGACGCCGCGGAGCTCGAACGACTGCGCGCGGCCGGGGTGATCTAGCGATCCGCCGCAGCGCGAGCTCGCTCCGGCCACCCGCGCCGGATCGACGCGTGCCCTCCTCCTACGTGTCCGTGAATCGCGGCCGCCGCTTCTCGGAGAACGCCCGCGGCCCCTCCAGCGAGTCGTTCATGCCCGCGAGGTTCTGCTCGATCGCGCCGCCGAACGCCTGCGCGACGAGCGGCTCCATGTAGAAGCCGCGGTAGAGCGCCTGCTTCATGTTGCGCACCGCGCGCGGCGCCATGTCGAGCGCGCGCTGCCCGTACTCCATCGCGGTCTCCATCAGTCGCTCGCGCGGGACGACGCGCTGCGCCCATCCGAGCTGGTAGCACCGCTCGGCCGTGTACTGCGTGTCGCCCCAGAGCGTGAGCTCGAGCGCGGAGCCCAGGCCGATCTGCCGCGAGAGCGGGATCATCCAGCCCGCCCCGCCCATGTTCCACCGCGCCTCGGCGATGCCGACGCGCGCCTCCTCGGCCATGATGCGGATGTCGCACTGCATCGCGTACATGAAGCCGCCCGCGATTGCGAAGCCGTTCACCGCCGCGATCGTCGGCTTCCAGAGCCCCATCCCCTCCGAGAGCGGCACGGGGTTCTTGCGCGGCCCCGCCGGCCGCCGCGGCTGAGCGCCGCCACTCGCGCGCTCCGCGGTGCGCGACTCGGCCGTGTTGATGAGGTCGGCGCCGGCGCAGAACGCTCGCCCCGCGCCCGTGAGGATCGCCACGCGCGCGTCCGGGTCGTCGCGGAAGTCGGCGAAGGCGTCGTAGAGCG
Organism: Chloroflexota bacterium; assembly: GCA_016866055.1. Lineage (GTDB taxonomy): Bacteria > Chloroflexota > Dehalococcoidia > UBA2979 > UBA2979 > VGNK01. Next base: position 4,221 of record VGNK01000172.1, read on the forward strand.
CCTCGCTCAGCCCGTCGCCGATTGCGTTGAGCCGGTGCGGGCGGTTCAGCGTGATCACGTGGATCTTCCCACCCTCGTGCCGGTCGACCTTCACCACCGGGCCGAACACCGACTGCGGCGTGTCCCGGCCGTGGCGCGCGGGGTCGTACTGCTCGTACTGCGTCGTCATCGCTGGCTCCCCTCCGCTCGGCGCCCCATCCCCTGCGGCGCCTCTGCGGCCGTTGTACTCCTTCGAGGCTCCCGCTTACGCGTCCGGCTCGTCGATCTGCGCCGGCACCGGCGGGCGCCGGCCCGCCGGGCGGTGCCCCTGCGGGCGCAGGTCGTGCGGCGCCACGCGGCCGAGCCGGATCTCGCGCACGAGCCCCTCGATGTCGCGCGGCGCCTCGTGCACCGCCGTCACCACGCGCCCGACCGCGTCACGGCTGTGCACGTCGCTCCCGCCGATCACCGAGAGCCCGAGCTGCGCGGCGAGCCGCACCCACGGCCCGCCCTCGGTGTCGCCGTGGTCGCCGTTGATCGCCTCGAGCGCGTCGAACCACTCCGCCATCTCGTCCCACGCCGCGTTGCGCCCGTGGAAGACGCGCATCGGGTGAGCGAGCGCCAGGATCGCGCCCTCGACGCGCGCGATCGGTCGCAGCCGGTCGATCATCAGCAGCTCGGGCGAATAGCGCGGCAGCCCGAACGCGAGCACGTGGCCCACGTCCGTCCCGAGCTCCATCCCCGCGAGCACCGTGATCCCGTGCCGCTCGGCGAGTTCCGCGACGGCCTCCCGCGGCCAGAGCGAGTTGTGCTCGGTGAAGCAGATCCCGTCGAGCCCGCGCTCGACCGCCTGCTGCAGGATCGCGTCGGCGCTCACGCCGCTGTCCATCGAGCGGTTCGAGCTGTGCACGTGCAGGTCGAACACCGCTCCGCCCGGCGGGCGCACCGACGCCGGGTCGCCCAGCTCGGCGGGGTCGATGCGGCGGATCGCGCGGCCCGAGGTCACGACCGCGACGAGCCCTCCCGCACCAGGCGGATCAGCTCGGGGAGCACCGCGGTGCAGTCGTCGACGATCCCGAACTGCGCGTACTGGAAGATCGGTGCCTGCGCGTCGGTGTTGATCGCGACGAGCGTGCGCGCGCTCGAGCATCCGACCATGTGCTGGCTCGCGCCCGAGATCCCCGCGGCGATGTAGAGGTCCGGCGAGACGATCTTGCCGGTAAGGCCGACCTGCTCGGCCGGTGTCGCCCACTTGTCGTCGACGATCGCGCGCGAGGCGCCCGCCATCCCGCCGAGCAGCTCCGCGAGCTCGCGCACGAGCGCGTAGTTCGCGCCCTCCTTCAGCCCGCGGCCGCCGGAGACGACGACGCGCGCGTCCTCGAGCCGCGGCCCGGACGCCGCGGCCGCCGGCGCGACCACCGTCACGCGGGCGTCGGCCGGCGCCTCCACCGCGAGCTGGCTCACCTCCGCCGTGCGTGTGGCGTCGCGCGCCGGCGCCTCGCCGGCGCCGGGGGCGAGCCCGATCACGCGCGGCCCCCCGGCGGGGAAGCGGTACACGGCGCGCGCCGCGCCGCCGAAGACCGAGGCCACGACCTCGACGTCGTCGCCCGCGGCCGCCGCGCGCACCTCGACCGCACCGGTGACGGAGCCGCCGTCCAGCCGCGCGGCGAGGCGGTGCGTGAGCTCGAGCACGTGCGC
>VGNK01000173.1 GCA_016866055.1 Chloroflexota bacterium
CGCGACCGGCGCCGGCGCGTGGAAGCGCCCGGGCCCGGCCGTCGAGGCGGCGTACGGGATCCCGTAGAAGGCGAGGCTCGCACCGCGGTCGATCCCGTCGACCCGGCCGCTGGTGGTCTCGACGACGGGCATGGGCGGCTCCTCCCGGTGCGCCGGCGCAGTGTATGGCCGGGCCGCCGGCGCGACGCGGCCGCGCGGGGGGCAGCGCGGCGGATGTAGTCGCCGTCTCCCGAGAGTTCTTCGAGCATCAATGATGTACCACGACTCCACGAATGACCTCGAGGGGTGAGCGCGGCGCGCGGGCGCGGCGGCGGACGTGGGAGGCGGCGATGAGCGGACGCGTCGACGGCAAGGCGGCGGTGGTGATGGGCGGCGGGCAGACGCCCGGCGAGACGATCGGGAACGGGCGCGCGACCGCGTTGCTGTTGGCGCGCGAGGGGGCGCGGGTGATCGTGGTCGACCGCGAGCTCGAGCGCGCGGAGGAGACGGTCGCGACGATCCGGGCGGAGGGCGGGACGGGCGAGGCGTGCGCGGCGGACGTGCGCGAGGAGACCCAGGTGCGTGCGGCGATCGGCGCGTGCGTGGAGCGTTTCGGGGGCGTCGACATCCTGCACAACAACGTGGGCGCGAGCCTCGCGCTCGGCGACGCGCCGGCCACGGATCTCGACGTGGCGACGTGGGACCGCATCTTCGAGGTGAACCTGCGTGGGATGTGGCTCGCCTGCAAGTGGGCGATCCCGGCGATGCGTGAGCGCGGGGGTGGCTCGATCGTGAACATCTCCTCGATGGCGGCGCGCTCGGCGTACCCGCTCGTCGGGTACAAGACGACGAAGGTCGCGGTGATCGGGCTGACCGAGTACGTGGCGGCGCAGCACGCGCGCGACGGGATCCGGGCGAACGCGATCCTGCCGGGGCTGATGAACACGCCGATGGCGATCGAGCCGCGCGTGGCGGCCGGGACGCCGCGCGCGCAGGTGATCGCGCAGCGCGACGCGAACGTGCCGCTGGGCCGGAAGATGGGAACGGGCTGGGACGTCGCCTACGCGGCGCTCTTCCTCCACTCGGACGAGGCGCGCTTCATCAGCGGGGTCTCGCTGCCGGTGGACGGGGCGGGGGGCGTCGCGGGTCGAGGCTGAGCCTCGAGTGCCGGCGCGACGCATCAGGCCCGCCGCGGCGTCCGCGCGCGTCTCGCGGACGAACCCGGCGTGCGGAGGACGTCGGGGCCCGCGTGACCCGAGCCCTACCGCGGCTCCAGCACGAACACCGGGATCTTCCTCGTGGTGCGCGTCTGGTACTCCGCGTACGGCGGGAACGCCTCGACCGCGGCCATCCAGAAGCGCGCGCGCTCGGCGTCGTCGGTGACCTCGCGCGCGCGGACCTCGAGCACCTCGGCGCGGTCGCGGAGCGTCACCTCCGGGTGCGCGCGCAGGTTGTCGACCCAGACGGGGTTCTTCGGCGCGCCGCCCATCGAGGCGACGAGCACGTAGCGATCGCCGGCCTTCACGCGCATCAGCGGCGTCTTCCGCGTGGCGCCGGTCTTCTGCCCGCGGTGCGTCACGATCACGCACGCGAGGCCGTTGAGCTCGGTGCCCTCGGCGCCGTTGCTCTCCTCGTAGCGCTTCACCTGGTTCGCGACGAACTCGCGCGGGCTCGGGACGTACTCGCTCACGGCTCCTCCGCTCTCTCGATGTCTCGCTGCTCTGCGGCGTCCTAGTGCACCGGGATCGTCTCGAGCCGGCCGGCGCGAAAGTCCTCGAAGGCCTGCACGAGCTCCTCGCGGCTGTTCATGACGAACGGGCCGTACCAGACGACCGGTTCGCGGATCGGCTCGCCGCCGAGGATCAGCACGTCGAGGTTGGGGCTGCGGCTCTCCTGCCGCTCGTCGGCGGTGAGCGTGATCGCGTCGCCGGCGCCGTAGAGCACCAGCTGCCCGATGCGCGCGGGGCGGCGCTCCGCACCGAACGTGCCGAGCCCGTTGAGCACGTAGGCGAGCGCGTTGAACGAGGGCCGCCACGGCAGGCGCAGGCGCGCGCCCGCGTGCACGGTCGCGTGGATCATCGTGATCGGCGTGTGGGTGGCGCCGGGGCCGCGGCGGCCATCGATCTCGCCGGCGATCAGCCGCACGAGCGCGCCGCCGTCCGACGACGTCAGCAGCTTCACGTCGCCGCCACGCAAATCCTGGTAGCGCGGCGCGAGGAACTTGTCGCGCGCCGGGAGGTTCACCCAGAGCTGGAAGCCGTGGAAGAGCCCGCCGGAGACGACGAGCGCCTCCGGCGGTTTCTCGATGTGGAGGATGCCGGCGCCGGCGGTCATCCACTGAGTGTCGCCGTTCGTGATCACCCCGCCGCCGCCGTGCGAGTCCTCGTGCTCGAAGGTGCCGTCGATCATGTAGGTGACGGTCTCGAAGCCCCGGTGCGGGTGCCAGGGCGTCCCCTTCGGCTCGCCGGGCGCGTACTCGACCTCCCCCATCTGGTCGAGGTGCACGAACGGGTCGAGATCGGCGAGGTCGACGCCCGCGAAGGCGCGCCTCACGGGGAAGCCCTCGCCCTCGAACCCCGAGGGGGCGGTCGTCACGGAGCGCACGGGGCGCTCGCGCGGGGTGGCGGCCGGCTCGGCGATGCGCGGCAGCGCGAGCAGGTCGTCGGCGGTGACGGCGGGCACGGGTGGCTCCTCTCGCGCGCGAGGCGCGTGGGTCGGCGGCGATCCACGGTACCCGCTCGCGCGCGTGATCGCCCCGGCGTCGGCATCGCAGCGTCCGGTGCCGGGAACGCACGTAGCATGCGGGCCGTGGCCGGCACGAACGACGGACGGCAGGGCGGAGCGATCGCGGGCGCGAGATCTGGCCGGGCGCACACGCGCTCTCGGTGCGACGCCTGCGCGGTGGGCTCACGGCGCGCATGCACGACGTCGGCGTCCGCCTGCCGGGCGGGCGCCGCGAGCGCGTGGTGCTGCGCCGCTACATCCCGGAGCACGGGGGTGGCGAACCGGCGGACGCGCGTCGCGAGTACCGCACGCTCGAGGTGCTCACGGCGCACGGGGTGCCCGTGCCGCGGCCGCTCCTGCTCGACGCCGAGGGCGCGACCTTTGGAACGCCGGCGATGCTGATGTCGAGGCTCCGCGGGCGCCCGCGCACCACCGGCGGGCGCGATCCCGGGGCCTGGCTCGCGGGGCTCGCCGGGGCGCTCGCCCACGTGCACCGGCTCACCCCGCGCACCGCCGACCTCACCCACCTGCGCCCCCGCGCGCGGCGCCACCTGCTCTCGCCCTTCGGCGCCGGCCCCGGCGCCGTCGACTCGCGCGACGGCCGCCTCGAGCGCATCGAGCGGCTGCTGCACGAGCGGCTCGATGCGCTCGCACCCGCGCCGCCGGCGCTCGTGCACAACGACTACTTCACCGGCAACGTCGTCTGGAACCGCGGGAGGGTGAGCGGGGTCGTCGACTGGCACGGCGCGATCGTCGGCGACCCGCGCGAGGACGTCGCCGAGATCCGCATCGACCTCGCGATCGGGCACGGGCTCGCCGTCGCCGACGCGTTCGCCGAGGCGTACGCGGCCGCGGTCGCGCGGCCGCCGCGCGAGCTGTGGTGGTTCGACCTCTTCCGCGCGCAGCGCGCGCTGCGCTGGTACCGCGAGTGGATCCCCGGGCTGCACGACCTCGGGATGACGCACGTGAGCGCGACGCTCGCCGGGCGGCGGCTGCGGGCGTTCGTCGATCGGGCGCTCGCGGAGGGGGCCGGGGCGGCGGCGCGACGCCGCTGAGCGGGGGGGGGTCACCGGCTCAGCCCGCTCACGCGGGCCCGCCGCAGGCGATCAATCGGGCGACTCCTCGTAGGCCTCGACGAGCCATTGGCGCACGACGCCGTCGACGTCCTCCGGACCGCGCAGGTACACGAAGTGGGCGTAGCGCCGGCTCGAGAGCCGCTCGGTGCGCGTCACGCGCGGGTCGTCGAGGTCGCGCGACGAGAGAAGGGGGAGCACGATCCGGTCCCAGCGCGGGCGGAGCTCGGCAAACGTGCGCGCTCGCTTGATCAGGCCACCGACGCCCACCGCCTCGACGACGAGCGGCCCGAGCGCCTCGCGCTGGTCGAGCACCTCCGCGCACGCGTCGCACTTCGGCTCCGGCCGCTCATCGAGGAACGCCTCGAGCGAGCCGCTCGGCACTCAGTGGTGCGACTGGTTGCGGCGCCCGAACCGCCGGCCGCACTCGGGGCAGGTCCAGGGCATCCGGCTCACCTCGCTCCGGCGGGCGCGCAGGTCGGCGGCTAGAGCAGCCGCTCGGCCTCCCGCTCGAGATCCGCGCGGAAGTCCGGGTGCGCGATCGCGATCAGCTCGCGCGCTCGCTCGCGCTGCGTCTTCCCGAGCAGCCGAGCGATGCCGAACTCGCTCACGACGTAGTCGGCGAGGTCGCGCGGCACCGTGACGATTTGCCCCTGCTCGAGCTGGGGCACGACGCGCGATCGCGTCCCGCCGACCGCGGTGGACGGCAGCACGCAGATGTAGCGCCCGCCGTGCGAGAGGTACGCGCCCATCGCGTAGGAGAGGTGACCGCCGGTCCCGCTCCACACCCGGGCGCCGATGTTCGCGGCGCCGATCTGGCCGGTCAGGTCGATCGTGATCGCGTTGTTGACCGCGACGAGGTTGTCGTTGCGTGCGATCGCCCCGGGATGGTGGATGTAGGCAGGAGAGTAGAACTCGAACATCGGATTGCCGTTGATGAACGCGAGATCGTCCGTGCTGTTCCCCGCGGTAGTTGTCACGAACTTCCCGGGATGCGTCGCCATGCGCGCGCCGGTGATCACGCCCTTCTGCACGAGCTCGACCGTCCCCGGGACGGTGAGCTCCGCGAAGTACCCGAGGTCGCGCTTGCCGTCGAGCGCGCCGGAGACGGGGATGTACCCGGTGGTCGATCCGGTGCCCAGCTGGAGCGTGTCGCCGTCACGCACGAGCGAGGCGACGTGCTCGGCGATCGCCGCGTCCCACGGGTCGGGCTGCGGCGTGCGCCAAGCGCGCTCGGGCGGCGGCCCGTCGTGATCGACGAAGAGGTCGATCTCCGAGACGTGCAGCCAGGAGTCGCCGTAGGTGCGCGGGAGCTCGTCGTGCACCTCCGCGATCACGGTCTTCGCGAGGCGCGCCGTGTCGCGCGAGTCCCAGAGCGAGTGGCCGAGGCAGACGTACCCCCACTCGTTCGGCGGGGTGACGCTCACGAGCGCGACATCGATCGGGCGCGCGTCCTCGCGGCCGTCCTCCAGGGCCTTGTGCCCGCCGTAGACGAACCACGGGGTGTAGTCGGCAGCGCCGCGGTTGACGTCGTCGCGCGAGAAGACCGAGGCGAAGACGACGTTCGAGCGGAGGTGTCCCTCGAAGGCGTCGCCGCCCCAGCCGTAGTCGGCACTGGGGAGCCACTTCACCTCGACGTCCTCGAGCTCGAAGGCGCGCGCGGTGAGCGCGCTGAGGATGAGCGAGACGCTCTGGCCGGCGGAGATCCAGACGCGGTCGTGCGACTGCACCACGCGCACGGCCTCCTCGGCGCTGACGAGGCGCGTGCGATAGAGCTCGAGCGCGGCGCGGCTCGCCGCCGCGGTGTAGCGCTGGGTCTCCTCGGGTGCGCGCATGGCCGTCGCTCCGTGCAGGTTCGCCGCCTCGGCGCATGCTACCGCGTCTCTCGGCCGCGGGGTCCGCCGGCTGCGGAGCGCGCGACGTGTCGTCGATGATCCCCGTCGCGGGCGACGCGCCCGAGGCTGGCCCGGGAGGAGGCGGCGCGGTGCTCGGTCGCCCCGGCGTGATCCTGGCGGCGGGCGTCCTCCTGCTGGGCGGAGCCTGCGACGCTCCCACCGGCGCGTCCGGCCCGGCGGCGGGCCCCACGGCGGGCGCC
>VGNK01000174.1 GCA_016866055.1 Chloroflexota bacterium
CCGGGCTCGCTCGGGCGCGGCGCTGGCCGTCATCGCGAGCGGCCGCTCGCGCGGGCTACGAGCCGCGCAGCCGCGGGTCGAGCACGTCGCGCAGCGCGTCCCCGAACATGTTGAACGCGAGCACCGTGATCGAGATCGCGACGCCCGGCGCGATCACGAGCCACGGCGCGACCGTCATGTACTGCCGGTTGTTGCCGCTCAGCATGTTCCCCCACGTCGGCGCCGGCGGCGGCACCCCGAGCCCGAGGAAGCTGAGCGAGGCCTCGGTCATGATCGCCTGGCCGACGGTGACCGAGGCGATGATCAGGATCGGCGCCATCACGTTGGGCAGGATGTGCCGGAACATCAGCCTGAGCGAGGTCGCGCCGAGCGCGCGCGCCGCGTTCACGTAGTCGAGCTCGCGCGTGATCAGCGCTTCCCCGCGCACCACGCGGATCGCGCGCGGCATCACCCAGATGCTGAGCACCACGATCAGGCTCGGCAGGCTCGGTTGCAGCACCGAGACGAGCGCCATCAGCATGACCAGCCCCGGGAGCGCCATCACCGCATCGACCACGCGCTGGATCCCGTAGTCGAGCGCGCCGCCCACGAACCCGCTGATCAGCCCGATCGCCGAGCCGAGGGTGATCCCGACGGCGACCGCGGAGAAGCCGATCACGACGGAGATGCGCGCGCCGATGATCACGCGGCTGTAGATGTCGCGGCCGTTCTTGTCCGTCCCGAAGTAGTGCGCGGGCGAGGGCGACTGCAGCGTCGCGGTGAGCTTGTTGCGGTTGGGATCGTGCGTGGCGATCAGCGGGCCGATCGCCGCGATCACGAGCAGGAAGCCGACGACCACGAGGGAGGCGAGGCCGATCTTCTTGCGGCGCCAGACGCGCCACTGGCGCTCGAGGAATCCGGCACGCGGCACGAGCGGCTCGGGGGCGAGCGGGGTGGCCGGGGCGGAGACCGTCACACGGAGCCTCCCGTCGCTGCTAGCGCAGCTTCACGCGCGGGTCGATCACGCCGTAGAGCATGTCGACCGCGAGGTTGCTGATGAGCACCACGGCGGCGAAGAACATCGTGTTGCCCATGATCTGGGTGTAGTCGCGCTGCTGGATCGCGGTGAGCGTGAGCCGGCCGACGCCGGGGATCGCGAAGATCACCTCCATGATCACCGAGCCCGAGAGCATGAAGGCGACGGTGATCCCCAGCAGCGTCGTCACGGAGATCAGCGCGTTGCGCAGGATGTGGCGCCAGATCACGTCGCGCGCCGCGAGCCCCTTGGCCCGCGCCGTGCGGACGTAGTCCTGGCGCATCACCTCGAGCACGGAGGACCGCGTCATCCGCATGAGCGTCCCCGACACGGAGAAGCCCGAGATCAGCACCGGAAGCAGCAGGATCTCGAGATTGTGCAGGGGGTCGTCCCAGAGATCGACCCATCCGAACGGCGGCGCGTAGGCGAAGCGCCGCGAGAGGAACGTGAGCGCGGAGACCGCGATCACGAAGTTCGGTACCGAGAGCGAGAGGATCGCCGCGAGCCGCAGCGGGTAGTCGAGCCAGGTGTCCTGGCGCAGCCCCGAGATCACGCCCAGCCCGATCGCGAGCGGGAGCCCGATCGCCGCGGAGAGGAGGCTCAGCTCGAGGGTCGGGGTGAGCGCCTTGCGGATCCGGCTGTTGACCGACATCCCCTCCTGGATCACCGAGTCGCCCAGGTCGCCGCGCACGAAGCCGCCGGCCCACTTCGCGTAGGCGATCATCACCGGGTCGTCGAGCCCGAGCTCACGGCGCGCGGCGTCGAGCTGCGCCTCCGAGATGCGGCCGGACTCCCCGATCTTCACGAGCACGGCGTCGCCGGGAAGCGCGCGGACCGCGACGAAGACGAAGATCGAGACGAGCCAGAGCACGATCGCAGCGCCCACCGCGCGGCGCACCACGTATCGCCACACGTCCCGCCTCGCTCTCCCCGCCTCGCCCGCGCGCCCCCTGCCCCTTCCGGCTACGCCTTCCAGGCCATCTCGAGCTTGCGCTCCCCCCAGCCCGGCGTGAGCCACGCCAGGTAGTGATCCGCGAAGTTGAAGAGCTTCGGGCTGCGGATCGTGAACTTGTAGAAGTCGATCCCCCAGAGCCGGTACATCTGGTCGAGGTCGCGGTCCATCAACTGCTTGAGCACCTGGCGCCGCTCGTTGACGTCGAGGATCCGCTGCTGCTTCTCGGACAGCTCGTCGATCTTCGCGTCGTTCACCTTGTAGAAGTTCGCGGTCGACTTCGAGTTGAGCTGGCCGAACGCCCAGTCGTCGGGGTCCCACGCCGGCAGCGGCGTCGCGACGTGCAGGTCCTGGTACAGCCCGCCCTTCGACCGCAGCTTCTGCGCGAACGCCGGGTTGTCCGGCGCCATCGAGATCTGCACCTCGATGCCGAGCTCCTGCTTCCAGAAGTCCGCCATCGCGAGCCAGACCGCGGCGTTCGTGCCGGAGTCGCTCGTCGCGAACCCCAGCTCGATCGGACGGCCGAGCCCCTTCGTGAACCCGGCGGCCTGCAGCAGCGCCTTCGCCTCCTTCGGGTTGTAGGCGATGTACGGGCCGAGCTCCTTCATCGTCCACGGCCACGGGTTGTCGGCCCGGTCGAAGTACGTCCAGTCCTGGCCGTACGCGGGCGCAGCGACGCCGCCCGCGATGCCCTCGATCATCGCCTGTCGATCGATCGCCATCGAGAGCGCGCGGCGCACCCGCACGTCGGTGAACGGCGCGGTCTGCGAGTTCATCGCGATCAGCGGGAAGTAGCTGGGCGGCGGAGGAACCATCACGATCACGGCGTCGGGTCGGTCGCGCAGCCGCTCGACGACGTCGGTGCGCGAGACGTTGACCGCGTAGCCGTAGTCGATCTGCCCCGCAGCCCACGCCGCGTTGTTCGTCGCCAGGTCCGGGAGCGCCTTGCCGTCGATGGCGTCGAGGAACGGCAGCTTCTTCCCGGTGCTGTAGATTGGGTCGGTCTTGAAGTACTTCGGGTTGCGCTCGAAGCGGATGCCCACGGTCGGCTCGGACTTCACGAGCCGGAACGCGCCGGTGCCGATCGCCCACTTCGCGAGCGATCCGTCCTCCACCTGCTCCTTCGCGACGAGCCACTGGTACGGGGTCGCCGAGGCGCGCAGGAAGTACGCGGCCGACTGCTTGAACCTGATCACGAGCGTCTTCGCGTCGGGCGTCGTGATCGTGTCGACGTCGCGGTAGGTCGGTCCCTGCGTCGGGGCCTTCTTCAGCGCCTCGACGCCGTACTTCAGGTCCTCGATCGTGAACTCGCGGCCCTTCACCGGCGGATGGTCGTGCCAGTAGATCGGCTCGTTGCGCAGCTTGAAGACGAGCGTCGTGTTGTCGACGAACTCGTAGCCCTGCGGGAGGTCCGCGATGATCTTCGTCGCGCCGAAGGGGCCGAAGTCGCCGTTCATCTCGAAGGTGAGCAGCGAGTTGTGCGTCCCCGGGAACGAGGAGACAAAGAGGGCGCCGACGCCGAGCACGTCGTAGGTCGGTGGCGCGTCGCGCGAGTACTGCAGGGTGCCGCCGGTGACCGGCCCCTTCTTCAACGCCTCGACCTGGCCCGGCAGGTACCGGAGCCGCATCGGGTCGAGGTCCTTGAACATCTGCGCGAGCGGCATCTTCTGGAAGTCGGCCGCCTTCACGGCGACGGGCGGCTGACCCGCCGGCGCGGCGGCCGCGCCGGGGCTTCCGGCCGGCGCCGCCGCGCCCTTCGGCTGCGCCGCCGGCGCGGGCTGCTCGCCGTCCCCGCCGCCGCATCCGAAGAGCGCCGCGCCGGCGACGCCCGCGCCGATCACGGCGGCTCCTCGCAGTGCGCGCCTGCGCGAGAGGCGGCGTCGCCCGACGATCCAATCGTTGCTGAGGTTCATGGGTCCCCTCCGGGGCTGCGCGCGGCGGACGTCTGACGCGACGTGCGCCGCCCGACCTGCGTCGCCCGCGGCGCGCCCGGAGCCAGCGGACCCCGCACGCGCCGAGCGCGGGCGCAGCATATAACGCGGGGCTGGCGCGTCACAAGGAAGCAGCGGGCTCAATGTCGTGGTGGGCGGTCAGCACGCGTGTGGCGGGCGGCGCGGTGGCGGCGCCCGCGCGGCGCCCGCACCCGGCCCTGGGCGTGCGCGGCCGGCCGCTGCGCCCCGCGCCCGAGGGCGCAGCCCGTCCACAGCCCGCTCGCAGGGAGCGGACCCGAGGACAGGCAACATCGGCGCCGCGCGCGCGGCGCCTCGACGCCGGCCGTCCCGAGGCAGAGTGCCCGCCGCGCCGCGACACGCGGCGGGCGCCGTCCCGTGCTCAGCGCTTCAGCACGAGCACCTTCATCCCGCCGATGCCCGCGTTGTGGATCAGGCCCACGCGGGGCTCGTTCGCCACCTGCCGCGGCCCGGCGTTGCCGGTGAGCTGCCGGTAGATCTCCGCGATCATCGCGCCGCCCGTCGCCCCCGATCTCGGTGCGACCCTCCCACACCGCCGCGGCCCCCTTGCCCGGCTCCACGAGCCCGAGCGACTCGATCGAGAAGACCTCGCCGGGGGAGAACGCGTCGTGCACCTGGGTCACGTGCACGTCGGCCGGGCCGAGCCCTGCGCGCTCGAACGCCTGGCGCGCGATCACCACCGCCGACGCGCCGTCGGTCGTCGGGCTGCACTCGAGCAGGTGCAGCGGCTCCGCGATGTAGCGGCTTGCCAGCACCTCCTCGAGCGAGACCTCCTTCTGGTACTGCGCGTTCGGGTTGAGCGCGCCGTTGCGATGCGACTTCACCGACACCTGCGACGTTGGCCGTGCCGTCGAAGCGGATTGGCACGAACGCCGCGAGCGTGGCGATGTCGTCGGCCGGGCTGCTTCCGCCGTCGTACGTGCCCGGCTGGATCACCGCGTCGCCGATCTGCGCGGCGTTCGTGTTCGCGTAGACGTGGTTGTTGCTGAGCGCGTAGACGTTGCCGGACGCGTCGCGGACGCGCGCGCCGATCGTGCCGGCGGTGATCGCGGGGTGGCCTGTCGAGACGCCGATCGGCACGGGCCGCGGGCAGCGCGCGGTCGTCGCGCAGGCGTTCGCCTCGGGCTCCGCTCCGCCGGGCTTTGCCAGCGCGCTCGCGGGTCCCGTCACGAGCACGCGGACGCGGACGCCGTCGAGCCGGTTGGGGATGCCGCCGACGTTGCCGCGCTCGGTGAGCACGAGGATCTCCGCGCTCCCGTCGGCGCCGTCTCCCACCGCGGTGCCGACGACGCCGGCGCGCGCGAGGAGCGACGGGGTGTGCCGCTCCTGCACCTCGATCGCCCGCGCGAGGCCGGGGACCTCGTCGGGCGGACCGGCGGCCTCGCCGCCGAGCCCGAAGCCCGCGGGCAGGAGCGCCAGCGCGACGATCAGCGCGAACACGAACCCGAGCCTCGAGAACCGCATGGGAGCCGCCCCTTCCGACGCCGGTCACCTCGGACAGAGCCACGTGAGCGCACCTCGCGTGATTCGGCGAACAGGGAGGCCGTGTCCCGCTAGAACATCTGTTCGATTCGAACTAGCATGCCGGGCGTGGCGCGGGAGGACCTCCGGCAGGGACAGGCGCGCGCGAAGGCGGCGGCGGACCGGCGCCACCACATGCGCATCGCCTCCACGCTCGCCCATTACCTCCGCGACGGCGGCGATCACGGCTTCCGCGAGGAGCTCCCCGGCTCCGGCGCGGAGATCGCGCGCGGGCGGGTCCGCTTCTGCTTCGACGTCGACGCCGCGAGCTTCTGGCGCACCTACGCGGCGCTCGAGCAGCGACGCGGCGGGGGCGGCGAGCCCACCGGACGCGCGCGATGAGCGGGACGCTCGCGCGGAGGTGGCGCCGCGCGGCCACGCGTTCGCCCCGACGTCCGCGATCG
>VGNK01000175.1 GCA_016866055.1 Chloroflexota bacterium
GTGGTGGAGCGGGCGGAACACGGGCCGCCGCGCGGTGACTCCGCGCGCCGCGAGGGCCGCGATCACCGCGTCCACCGGCCGGTCGACCTCCACCACGAACCGGTGGTAGACGTGCGCCGCGCCGGCGTCCTCCGGGAGCACGCAGGGCGCGTCCGCGAGGGCCGCGCGATAGCGCGCGGCCACCGCCCGCCGGCGCGCGAGGAACGTGTCGAGCCGGGCGAGCTGGCTGCGCCCGAGCGCGGCCTGGAGATCCGTGAGCTTGGCGTTGCCGCGCGGGGTCAGGTCCGGGCGTTCGTCGTACTCACGCGCGTCGCGGACACCCGCCACGAGCGGCGCGGGCCCCGCCACCGCGCCCCCCTCGCCCGTCGTGATCACCTTCGTCGCGTAGAACGAGCACACCGCGGCCGCGCCCGTGGCGCCCGCGGCGCGGCCCTCGACGGCGGCGCCCAGCGCCTGGGCGCAGTCCTCCACCACCGCGGGACCGAGGGCGGCGAAGGGACGCACGTCGACCGCGCGGCCGAACGCGTGGACGACCACGATGGCGCGGGTGCGCGGCGTGAGGCGGGCGCGCACGTCGGCGAGCGCGAGCGCGTGGGTGCGCGGATCGGCGTCCGCGAGCACCGGCGCCGCGCCCGCGCGGACGACCGCGTGATGGAGCGCGTCGCACGTCCACGTCGGCACGATCACGTCATCCCCCGCGCCCACGCCGACCGCGCGCAGGGCGAGCTCCAGCGCGACGGTTCCCGAGGAGACGGCGGCGGCGGCCGCCGTGCCCAGGCGCACCGCGAGCTCCCGCTCGAACGCGGCGGTCTCGGGCCCCTGCGCGAGCTGTCCCCCGCTCACGATCCGCGCCACCGCCCGTGCGTCGTCGTCGGCGAGGGTGGGCCGCGAGTGCGGAATCAAGAATCGAGCAGCAGCCGCACCGAGTGGAAGGCTTCGGCGTACTTCACCCGCGCCTGGATGCCGCGGAAGTTGGCGGAGGACACCGCGAGCTCGAGGATCGTCAGGTCTTCGATGTTCGTCTTCGAGACCTGCGAGCGGTGCGCTTCCAGCGCCGCCAGCTTCCGGTCCAGCACCTTGGCGATGTCGGCGAAGCAGTTCGGCACGAAGTTCTGCGTGGACGGCCCTTCGTAATAGAGGAAGTTCGGCACGTACCGCGTGGCCGAGGTGACCGCCTGCGCGAGGTGCCGGTGGTCCTGATGGGTGTCGTCGGCGAAGTTCACGAAGATCATCGACGGCCGGATCTCGCGGATGACGGCCTCGACGCGCGCGATGAGCTCGCGGTTCAGCGGGATCTCGGTGTCGTCGTAGCCGCCCCAGAAGACGTGACGCACGCCGAGGATGACGGCCGCCTCCTCCTGCTCGCGGCGGCGCACCGGCCCGTCGCCCCCCTGCCCGCCATCCGAGGTGACGAACAGGTACACGCCGTGGCCCTTCTGCGCGTACTTCGTGAGCGTGCCCCCGCACCCGAACTCGATGTCGTCCGGGTGGGCGCCGATCGCGAGGACGTTCACGGCGTCATGATACGCGATCATCCCCCGCCTCCGGCCGTTCCCAATGATCCCCCGCGCGCAGGACCGCGAGCCCGTCCGCGCCCGCGTTGAGGAGCAGGTCGAGCGCGGAGAGATTGGGCAGGAACGCGCCGTGCTGCTGCGGATAGGCCTGGGCGGTGTAGGCCTGGCACAGGACCGTGATGCCGGCCCGCGCGAACTGCGCCAGGTCCATGTACAGGAGGCCGTCGTGGCCCGCCAGATAGGTGTCGGCGCCGAGGGCCCGGCACAGGGCGACCAGCCGGCCCGTGGGATCGGTGTCCGTGACCCCGAGGTCCGAGGCGAGCCGGGTGGGCGTGGTGATCCCGAAGGCCTCCGCGAGCCAGCCGGCGCTCGCGATCGCGAGCGGCGAGAGCGCCTCCCACGGGCGCGCGTACAACGCGTCGAGCGCGGGCCGGAAGCGCGCGAAGCCCGGCGCGCCGGCGTACGCGTGCGCGATCGCGCGCGCGTGCCGCCGCCGCCAGGGCTCGCGCGTCTCGATCGCGACCGCGTGGATCGGCGTCCCGAGCGGCGCCCGCACCGGCACCGTGAGCCAGGCGGCGCCGTCGCGGGTCTTGATGCGGTTGCGGTTCTGCCAGCCGTTCTTCTCGTACTGGACGGTGTCGAGGAACACGAAGACATCGGCCGCGCTCCACTTCGCGAGATAGCCGAGCCAGGGCAGGTACTGCGGCTGGTGAATGGCGACCTTCACGGCGCGACGAACACCGGGTTGCTCAGGAGATGGTCACCCGCCGAGACGCGCGCCTCCAGGCGGTAGACGCTGCGGCGGCCGTCGGCGACGTCGCGGTGGACGATCCGCAGCGGCGCGGGCCCGCTCCACGTCTCCGCCACCTGGCCGTTCTTGACCAGCGTCACGCGGACCACCCGGCCCGGCGCGCGCGTCGCGTCGATGCTCGCCCGCAGCTCCAGCGGCGTGCCCGCCGGCGCCGGCAGCGTCTCGCCCATCGTCGCCGCGCCGGCCGCGCTCGCCACGACGAGCTCCGCGAGCACGAGCCCGACCTCGCTCGTCCGCACGGCGTACATGCGGCCGCGCTTGAGCGCGTCGAGCACCGCGGCCTCGGTCCGGCTCTCGACGAGGAAGACCGTCTGGATCGGCCCGATGCGCTTGCCGCGCGCGGCCTGGTGGTAGCCCGATTCTCCGACGCCCCACACGGGGCGCGCGCGCTCCCCCGCGGCGTATTGCGTGAGGAGCCGGTCCCAGCCGCCGCCGGGCCGCGCGAAGGTCGTCGGCTGCTCGTACACCGCGCCGAACGCGGTGTAGTTGCTCGTGGCGAGGAGATCGTCGGCGTACGGCGCCGTCCCCCAGCTCACCCGCGCGGGCCCGAAGAACCGCTCGCCGCCATCCCGCGCCTCGGGGAACGACCACACGACCGCGCCCCCCCGCGCCTCCACGGCGTCGATGATCTCCTGGTGCGGGTCGAGGCCGAAGTCGCGCCACGGCGGATAGCGGTCGACCGTGAACGGCCAGCCGCGCACGACCGACACCACACCGATCAGCACCAGCGTGCCGCCGAGCAGCCAGCGCCGTTGCCGCTGCACGATCACCGCGGCGCCGAGCCGGATGCGGCGGCGCCGCGGGCGCAGGAGCACGACGAGCCCGGGGACGATGAGCAGCGCGGGCAGCGCCTCGATCAGCGCGCGCGCCTGGAACGCGCGGGCGCCGGGGTTGCCCGTGACCGGCAGGCGTCGCAGCACCTCCGCGTCGTCGATCCCGAAGAGCAGCAGGTTCTTCTGCGAGTCGCGGATGCGCAGGTCGAGCGCCAGCGGGTTGCCGGACCAGTGGTAGTGCGGCATCACTTCGACGCCCGGCACGAACACGATCCCGGGGAACCGGCGCCGCGCCTCCGCCACGCGGGCGAAGTAGGACTCGAGGCGGTCGAGGACCGAGCGCTCCTCGTGCACGACGCGCGTGAGCGCGCGGAACGGCGGCAGCCCGTACTCGATGCGCAGCAGATAGTTCTCGCTGAGCAGCAGCGCGCCGACCCCCTGCTCCTGCGCGACCGTCGCGAGCCCGTCGAGCGTGTCCGTGCCGGTCGAGAAGTTGGAGTGCACGTGCAGCACGGCGGGCAGCCGCTCCAGCGCCGCCGCCGGCGCCGCGGCCGCGAGCAGCAGCGCGAGCGCGGCGCCCGCGGTCACGCGCGCGCTCCGACGGGCGCCAGCTCCGCGTAGAGCGCGAGCAGGCGCCGCGCGGTCTCGCGGGTCGAGAACAGCGCGGCGCGGGCCGTCGCGCCCGCGGCGAGGCGCGCCCGGCAGGCCGGGTCGGCGACCTCCAGGAGCGCGCGGCCGAGAGCGGCGGCGTCTTCCGGCGGCACCAGGATGCCCGCGGTGGCCTCGCCCACGACCACCGGGATGCCGCCGACCGCCGCGGCGACGACGGGCAGCCCGATCGCCATGGCCTCGACGAGCGCGCGCCCCATGCCTTCGTTCCGCGACGGCGCCGCGAGGACGTCCGCCGCGGCGAGCGCGTGCACGGGCTCGCTCAGCGCGCCGAGGAACCGGACGTGGTCCATCAGGCGGAGCTGCGCGACGCGCGCCTCGAGGCTTCCGCGGAGCGGCCCGTCCCCGATGACGAGCACGCGGGTCGCGGGACACGCGGCGACGACCGCGGGCAGCGCGTCGATGAGGAGATCGAAGCCCTTGATCGGGACCAGCCGCCCGAGCGCCGCGATCACGTAGGCGTGGTCCGGCACGCCGAGGCGCGCGCGCGCCTCCGCGCGCGTGGGCGCGGCGGCGCGCAGCGCGTCGACGGGCACGCCGCTCGGGACCGTGACGAACTGGTCCGCACGGCCGATCCGACGCACGAGGTGCTCCTGGGCGCCGCGGTCCGTGAGCATCAGGAGGCGATCCGACCAGCGCGCGGCCAGCCGCTCCAGCGCGACGAACGCGCGCGCCCGGCGCGCGCTGAAGTAGCCGTAGAAGATGTGGCCGTGCGGCTGGTGCAGCACCACGGGCACGCGCACGAGGCGCGCGGCGAGGCGTCCGACGAACCCGGCCTTGGAGGTGTGCGTGTGCACGACCGTCGGGCGCAGCGTCCGCATCAGCCGCGCCAGGTGCCCGACCGCGCGCAGGTCGCGCACCGGGGAGACCTCGCGGCCCAGCGTCGGCACGTCCACGAGCGCGCAGCCCTGCGCGCGGGCGTACGCGAGCGTCTCGGGGTCCGATTCCGGGAAGCCGACCGCCAGCGTGCAGCGATAGCCGGCGGCCGCGAGCGTCTCGAGCTGGCTGATGGTCGCCTCCGACGACCCGCCGAGCGTCAGTCGCGTGATGACGTGCAGGACACGCGGCGCGGGCATTCGCAGGATCTTAACAGCGGGCCCGACGGGCCCGGGCTTCGAGGGACAGCGACCACACGAGCCGGCCGGCGGACAGCACGCCCGCCGCGCGCATGACGGCCTCGACCGCGATCTTCACGAGGCCGAGCGCCGTCGCGCCGGTCCCATACGGATCGCCCGGCACCGGCGGGCTCGCCACCACGCGGACGTCGTCGAAGCCCGCGAGCGTGAGCGCCTCGCGCAGCGCGCGCGGCGTGTACGAGCGGGGGTGACGCACGGTCGCGGCCGCCAGCCACGCGCCGGCCCGCGTCCCGCGCAGCGCGGCGGCGACGCGCGCGACGCGCCGGTGCATCGCGGCGTTCGGCACGCGGATGATGACGAGCCCGCCGGGCTCGAGCCGCGCGTGCGCCGCCGCGAGGACGGCGATCGGATCGTCCACGTAGGTGAGCGAGTTGAAGAACGTCACCAGCGCGAACGGCCCGTCGGCCTCGGCGGGGATGCGGTCGGGAAACCGGCCCTCGACGAGCTGGAAGCCGGGGCCGTCGGTCGGGGCGATCGCGTGGTCGACGCCGATGGCCGTCCATCCGAGCGCGGCGGCGAACCGCACGAACACCCCCATCCCGCACCCGACGTCGAGGCAGCGGCGGCTGCCGAACGGCGCCAGCGTCGCGAGCGCCTGCGCGAAGAGCCGTGCGCGGGCACGCTCCACGCGGAGGCCCTCGCCGCTCGCGTACGCCCGCGCGTACGCCCGCGCGTAGTCCACGGCGCCGGGGGCATCGAGCGGGTCCGCGAACAGCAGCCCGCAGCGCGGGCACCTCCACCACGGCGCCGGCGCCGGAACGACCCCGGGCGCGGTGCACGCGACACACCGCGGCGCGGGCGTCGGGGTCATGCGAGCATCGCCTCGAGGGCGTGGGCGTGCGCCGTCCACGCGTAGCGCGCCGT
>VGNK01000176.1 GCA_016866055.1 Chloroflexota bacterium
CGCTCGGCGAGGTCCGGCGCGCGATCGCGGGCGGCGGGCCGGGCTGGCACGGCGGCTGACGCGTCGGCGCACGTGCGCCGTGCCGCGCGCGCCCCGCGCGCTCTGGTACGCTTCCCTCTCATCGCAAGCCGGGGGAACGAACGCCGATGACGGCCAACGAGCGCACGGATCTGATCCGCAACCGTCTCAGCATCCCGCGCCAGCACGTCCCGAAGCAGTCGCCCAGCGAGCGCATCCGCAACTTCGACGAGACCTATCTCGCGCTCGACCTCGACGCCGCGATGGTCGAGGCCGCGCGCTGCATCGACTGCCCCTCGGCGCCCTGCATGGACGCCTGTCCCGTGCACAACGACATCCCCGCGGCGCTCATGCTGCTCGACGCGGGCGACGTCCGCGGCGCCGCCGCGAAGTTCCGCGAGACCTCCACGCTGCCCGAGATGTGCGGCCGGCTCTGCCCGCAGGAGTCGCTCTGCGAGGGCGCCTGCGTGGTCGGCTTCGCGATCCGGCCCGACGGCTCGAAGCAGCCGCCGGTCGCGATCGGGCGCCTCGAGTCGTTCGTCACGGACGCGCAGCGCCGCGAGGACGGCGGCTTCCCCGTCCCCCAGAAGTCGCCGTCGAGCGGGCGGCGCGCGGCGATCATCGGCAGCGGCCCGGCCGGCCTCACGGTGGCGGAGGAACTGAGCCTGCGCGGCCACGACTGCACCGTGTTCGACCTCTGGCCGGAGCCGGGCGGAGTGCTCCGCTACGGCATCCCGAACTTCAAGATGCGCAAGGACATCCTCGAGGAGAAGCTCGAGATGCTGCGCCGCCTCGGCGTGCGCTTCGAGACGAACACGCGCGTCGGCGAGCAGGTCACCCTCCAGCAGCTGCACGACCGGGACGGCTACGACGTGATCTTCGTGGGCACGGGCGCCGGCGTCGGCAACCGGCTGCGCATCCCGGGCGAGGAGTACGAGCACGTCTACCAGGCGACGGACTTCCTCGTGCGCGGGAACCTCACCGAGCACGAGCTCCCCGAGGGACAGCGCTCGCTCCCGTTCGTCGGCACCGACTGCGTGGTCATCGGCGGCGGCGACACCTCGATGGACTGCGTGCGCACCGCCGTGCGCCTCGGCGCCGAGCGCGTCACCTGCGTCTACCGCCGCACCGAGCGCGAGATGCTCGGCCGCGCCGAGGAGCGCGTCCACGCGCGCGAGGAGGGCGTCAACTTCGCCTACCTCACGACCCCCGCGCGCTTCCTCGCGAACGATGACGGCACCGTCTCCGAGGTCGAGCTCGTGCGCATGGAGCTGAGCGCGCCCGACGAGAGCGGCCGGCGGCGGCCGGTCCCCGTGCAGGGCTCGGAGTACCGCGTGCCCGCGACCTCGGTCGTGATCGCGATCGGGTACAACGCCGACCCGGACTTCGCCGCGAGCGCGCCGATCGAGGTGAACCAGTGGCACCTCGTGAAGGTCGACCAGCGCACCGGCCAGACGAACGTCCCGTACATCTTCGCCGGCGGCGACGTCGTGAACGGCGCGGACCTCGTGGTCACGGCGATCGCCGACGGCAAGCGCGCGGCGACCTGGCTGCACACCTACCTGATGTCGCTCGGCGCGACGAACGGGCGGCGGTAGCCGGCGCTGGCTCCACGGCGCGGGGGCGGGTCGCGTCGTGCAGCCGAGCGCGTGTTCGCCGGCTATCGCCCGGGGTCGCGCCAGCGGACCTCGTACAGCCGGACGGGCTCGCTCAAGCCCTTGAGCTCGACCGGCGGCAGCGGCAAGAACTCGAGCTTGCTGCCGAGGCAGAGCTCGCGCACGACCTCCGAGACGAGGACCTGCTCGGGCTGCGCGTGCGCGCAGATCCGCGCGGCGAGGTTCACGGCCGAGCCGAAGAGGTCCCCGCTGCTCTCGACGGGCTCTCCGGCGGTCACTCCGACGCGCACGCGGAGCGCCGGCCCGTCGCTCGCCTGGTTGCGCGCGCCGAGCGCACGCTGGATGGCGATGACGCCTTCGACCGCCCGCGACGCCGACACGAACGACGCGAGCACGCCGTCACCAGTGTGCTTCATCTCACGGCCACCGTTCGCTGCCAGCCCACCGCGAATGATCTCGTCGTGCTCCCGGAGCAGGGCGAGGAAGCGGGCGTCGCCAACCTCCCGCGCGAGGGGCGTCGAGTCCTGCAGGTCGGTGAACATCACCGCGCGGAACGGGGCCGGTTCGAGCCCGAGCGGCGAGGGGCGTGCCTTGCCGAGGAAGTGCTCCACCTCCTCGGGGGGCACCTCGATCACCTCGTCGGGGAGGAGGCCGTGCGCCTCCTTCGCCGCGTGCACGGAGGGCGCCTCGACGAGGCAGTACACGCGAGCGGCGTCCGGGTCGTGCCAGTAGCGCGTGTACCTGACGCCGTACTTGGCCTGGGCCTGCAGGTCCATCTCGTGCGCCAGCGCCACCTCCTCCGGCGGCGCCGTGATGCTCCGGGGACGTCCGTGTAGGTGGGCATCGCGCACCTCCGCGTCCCACGCCCCGGCCAGTCTGCGTCCGCCGGGACGGCGGGGCGGCGGCGCGGACACGGGGACGCGCCGCGCGTTCGCTATGCTTCCCGGCGCAGCGCCGTCGGGGGCGCAGACCGGAAGGGTGACCGCATGCGCGCGGAGATCATCTCGATCGGGACCGAAATCCTGCTCGGCGAGATCGTCGACACCAACGCGGCGCACATCGCCGCCGCCCTGCCACAGTTCGGCATCGATCTCCTCTACGTCTCGCAGGTCGGGGACAACCCCCGCCGCCTCGAGGAGGTCGTCGGTCGCGCGTGGGGGCGCTCAGACTACCTCTTCCTCACGGGCGGCCTCGGCCCCACCGAAGACGACCTCACGCGCGAGACGATCGGGAAGGTGCTCGAAGAGGAGCTCTACCTCGACGCCGAGCAGGAGCGGATCGTGCGCGGCTTCTTCGCCGGGCGCGGCGCGGCGACGATGCCGGAGCGCAACCTCAAGCAGGCGATGCTCATCCCCTCCGCCCGCGCGATCCCGAACCCGCGCGGCACCGCCCCCGGCTGGTGGGTGGAGCGCGACGGCAAGGTCATCGTGATGATGCCCGGCCCGCCGCAGGAGATGACGCGCATGTGGGAGCACGAGGTCGCCCCGGAGCTCGAGCGCCGCGCCGACTCGATCCTCGTCTCGCGCACGCTGAAGACGACCGGCATCGGGGAGGGCTCGGTCGACGAGATGCTCTCGCCGCTGCTCAAGGGCACGAACCCCTCGATCGGCATCTACGCGCGCGCCGACGGGGTGCACGCTCGCATCTCGGCGAAGGCGCTGACGCGCGAGCAGGCCTGGCACCTGATCCGTCCGGTCGAGGAGGAGGCGCGCCGCATCCTTGGGCCCTCGATCTGGGGCGTCGACGACCAGTCGCTCGCGAGCGCGATCGGCCAGATGCTCGAGGAGCAGGGGCTCACGATCGGGCTGATGGAGTCGGCGACCGGCGGCGCGGTCGGCAACACGCTCACCGACTACGAGGGCGCGTCGACCTACTTCAAGGGCTCGATCGTCGCGTACACCGCACAGGCGAAGGTCGACCTCGGCGTGCCCGCGGAGACGCTCGCGATGCACGGGCTGGTCTCGCGCGAGACGGCGGAGGCGATGGCGCAGGCGGCGCGCGCGCGCCTGCACGCCGACCTCGGTCTCGGGATCACCGGGATCGCCGGCGGCGAGGAGGTCGAGGGCCAGCCGCCCGGGACGATGCACATCGCGCTCGCGGACGCCGACGGCGTCGAGTACTCGCACTCGCGCTACTACCAGGGTCGCGAGGCCGCGAAGCGGCGAGCGGTGCTGCAGGGCCTGACGCTGCTGCGGCGCTACCTGATGGCACGCCCGCAGGGGCTGGTGCGGTAGCCCGGGCAACGCGCTACGCCGCGCGGGTGGCACCGTCGTGACCCGCGCTGCCGCTCGCGAACCAGCGACGGCCCCACGCCGAGCGGGCGAGGCGACCGCCGCCCCCGCGACCACCCGCCCCGCCCCGTGTTCCCGCAGACGGGAGCGGGCCCGCAGCCCCGCTACCCGCTGACCGTCGTCTGGCTGTCCGCCCGCAGGAACGAGATGTGCGCCATCGGCGACGTCGTGTCTGCCGCGCCGTGCCAGTGCTCCGTGTCGGCGGGGATCAGCACCGCATCGCCCACGCTGATCACGTGCTCGCCGTCCGCGTCGCCGACCTTGCCGATGCCGGCGACGACGTAGAGGAGCTGGTCGCTCGTGTGCCGGTGCGGCCGCGTGCGCGCGCCCGGCGAGAACTGCAGGACCGACGCGCTGAAGTCGCGTCCCGCTCCGCCTGCGATCAGCTCGCGCCCGTGGACCGCGCCGCCCTCGAAGATCGCCGCCCCCGTACGCTCGACCGACTCGCCCTCGTCCGACTTCCGGATCTGCAACGCCATGGGTCCTCCTCGTCGCCTCGACGGGCACCGTCGCCCGCGCTGGGCGGCCGGCGGCGCCCGAATGCTACGCTCGGCGCATCCAACCGCCGGGGGGGGCTCCGCATGTCGCTGCCGGTCGACCGCAACGTGCGGCTCTTCTACGTGATCACGGCGGTCGTCAACTTCGCACCCCACGTCGCGGTCTGGGTCGTCTACCTCACCGAGCTGCGCGGCCTCACGCTCGCGCAGGTCGGGCTGATGGAGACGTTCTTCTGGGGCGTGGCGATCGCGCTCGAGGTGCCGAGCGGCGCGTTCTCGGATCGCTACGGCCGACGGCTCACGCTGCTCGTCGCGATCGCGATCGAGTCGGTCGGCGTGCTGCTCTTCGCGCTCGCCGACGGCTACGCGATGCTGCTCCTCTCGTACGCGCTCTGGAGCGCGGGGCTCGCGTTCCACAGCGGCAACGACAGCGCCTTCCTCTACGAAATGCTCGCGGTGGACGGCCGCGAGGGCGAGTTCGCGGACCGCTACGGCCGCGTCAACGCGCTGGTGACCTCCGGCATGCTCGCGGGTGCGCTGATCGGGCCGCTCGTCGCGGCCGCCTGGGGGCTCGCCGCCCCGATCCTGCTGGGCGCCGCGGGCGTCGCCGCCGCGCTCCCGATGGCGCTGCTGCTCGACGAGCCGCCGCGCGCGCGAAGTACGGAAGGGGGCCCCGCGTACCTGCAGACGCTCCGCGCCGGCGTGAGGCACCTGATCGACGACCGCCCGGCCGGGCGCTCCGTTCTCGTCTCGATCTGCTTCGTCGGCGCGATGGTGTCGGAAATGCTGCTCCTGCAGCCGTTCCTCGTGAGCCACGACGTCCCGATCGCCTGGTTCGCCGTGGTCGCCGTGCCGATCCAACTGCTCGCGATCGCCGGATCGCTCTCCGCGCCGGCGCTGCTGCGGCGGCTCGGCCATCGCGTCGCGCTCGGCGCGCTGCTGCTGGCCGCGGCGCTCGCCCAGCTCGCGATGGGCGCCGTGCTCACCCGCGCCGCCGTCGCCGGCTTCGCGGTGCTCGCGTTCATCGCCTCGGCGCACCAACCGATCCTCACCGACTACCTGAACGCTCGCCTCCCCTCGGAGATCCGAGCGACGGTGCTCTCGGTGCCGCAGCTCGGCCGCTCCGCCGCCCTCGCCGCGTTGATGCCGGCGGTCGGGGTGGTGGCGACCGCCTCGCTCGCGGCCTCGCTCGTCGTGATGGGCGCGCTCGCGCTCGCCGCGGGCGGCGGGGCGTACCTCGCGTGGACGCGCGCCGAGGCGCATGAGCGCGC
>VGNK01000177.1 GCA_016866055.1 Chloroflexota bacterium
CGGTCGCCGCGGACGCGCGTCCGCGGCGACCGGCGCGCGGCAGACCTGCCGTGAGCCCGCCGCGCCCCGCGAGCGCTACCGCTCCGGTGTGTACTCCACCGGCAGGTGCTTGATCCCCGCGATGAAGTTCGACCGCAGGAGTTCCGGCGGCCCGGCCGTCGTGATGTCCGGCAGCCGCCGCAACAGCTCCTGGAACATCACCTTGATCTCGAGCCGCGCGAACCCGGCGCCGAGGCAGAAGTGCTCGCCGATGCCGAACGCGAGGTGATCGTTCGGGCTGCGGGTGATGTCGAAGCGGTACGGGTCTTCGAAGTAGTCCTCGTCGCGGTTCACCGACCCGTACCACATGACGACCCGCTCGCCCTCGCGGATCCGCTGCCCGCGGATCTCGATGTCGCGCGTCGCGACGCGGGCCATGTGCGCGACCGGCGACGTCCAGCGCAGGATCTCCTCCACCGCCGTGTCGATCAACTCCGGGTGGTCGATGAGGCGCTGCTTCTCCTCGGGGTGCTGCGCGAGCGCGAGCATCCCGCCGGAGATCGCGTTCCGGGTCGTCTCGTTGCCCGCGATCACGAGCAACGCGCAGAACTGCAGGATGTCGCCGAGCGAGAGCTGCTCGCCGTCGATGTCGGCGTTCACGAGGATGCCGACCAGATCCTGGCGAGGCTGCGCCTTGCGCTCCTCGATCATGTTCATGAAGTGCTCGAACATGCGGCCCCACCCCTGCATCGCGGTGGCGCGCGCCGCCTCGATCGTTCCGACGGTATCGCCTTCCGTCTGGTACTCGGCGTCCGACGAGCCGAGCACGCGGTTGGTGAGCTCGAACATGAGCTGCCAGTACTGGCGGTCGATCCCCATCAGCTCGCAGATCACCGCGAGCGGGAGCTGCGCCGCGACGTCCGTGACGAAGTCGCACGACCCGCGCGCGGCGACGTCGTCGATGATCCCGGTCGTGATCTCGCGGATGTGCGGCTCGAGCGAGCGGACGGCGCGCGGTGTGAAGCCCTTGTTCACGAGCCGCCGCAGGCGCACGTGATCGGGCGGGTCGGTGGAGATCATCATGCGCCCGCTCAGGATGGGGTTGTTCTGGATCTGCGTGCTGCCCTGCGGCGACTGCATCGTGATGCCGTGGCCGGAGATGAAGAGCTCCGGGTTGCGGGAGATCTGCACGACGTCGTCCAACTTCGTGATCGACCAGAAGCCGCTCAGCGCGCTGGCGGCGGGTGCGCTCCAGTGCACCGGGCGCTCACGACGGAGGATGCGGAACAGGTCGTGCGCCTCGCCGCGGAGGAAGATCTCCTGGTCGGCGAGATTGATCTCGTCGGCGGAGCGGGCGGAGGCCTGGGTCATCGTCGGTCCCTTCGTCGGTGATCGCGGGAGACGGTTACGCGCGAAGCCAGTCGATTGCCTGGCGCGGGCAGAGCCGGATGGCGCGTTCGACCTTGTGGCGGAGCGCCTCCGGGACGTCGTCGAGAAGGACGTGCGAGAGGTCGTCGCGCACCTCGAAGACCTCCGGGGCGGCGTTCTGGCAGCGGAGGTTCCCCTCGCAGCGATCGGGATCGACGCGCACCCGCATGGCATCCCCCTCGGGTCGGCTTGGGACATACAGACTGTATCAACTGCGCTCAGGCGCGCGTGGCGCCGCCGGCCCGGGACGCGGGCCTCGCGGGGCCGGCCTGCAGCCCGTATCGTTCACGGTGCCAGGCGGGGGTACCCCGGGCGCCCCTCCTGCAGGTAGGGCCCCGGGGAGGGGCTAACTCAGCCTGGTCGGGGCCGCACCGGCGACGGGGCGGCCCCTCTGCTTCCCGGGTCGGAGGGGGTGCGCCGGATGCCGCGACGCGCGAGCGACGACCGCGTGCCCGTGCTCAACCGTGAACCACCCGGGGAAGGTGAGCCTGCACATCGAGCGACCGATTCACGAGGCGATGTCGCGCGCGCTCCCGCGCCGGGACCCCGGGCTCCCGTTCAAAGAGCTCCCGGCTGCGGTGGAGCGCCACGTCGCTGCCGACCTCTTCGCGGGCCGCTCGATCTCCTGGTACACGACGACCGTGAAGATCGATCTCGAAGCGCGCGGGCTGATCCGGCGTTCGCCCGGCCCCGGCCCGGAGCGGCTCGTGCGCGTACGCTGATCGCACAGGGGTAGCCGACCTAGTCGACGTCGAAGTCCCAGCGGTAGATCCGCCTCGCGTTCTCCGCGTAGTAGAGCGGCTGGACCTGCTCGCGGATGCCGAGCTCGTCGAGCTCGTCGCGCGCGCGGTCCCAGGTGATCGTCGGGAACTCGGTGCCGAACATCATCTTCTCGCGGCAGCGGGTGTTGATCGCCTGCACGAACGGCTCGGGCCAGTAGCGCGGCGAGACCGACGTCGTCGACATGAAGACGTTGTCCCAGTGCACCATCGTCGCGATCGCGACATCGGTCCAGGGCTGCGCGCAGTGCGTCATGATCAGGTGCAGTTCGGGGAAGTGGTACGCGACCTCGTCGAAGTAGCGCGGATCCTGCACCCAGCCGGGGCGGCGCGGCCCCGGCATCCCCGCGTTCATGCTCACCGCGATCCCTAACTCGATCGCCTTCACGTAGAACGGCCAGTAGGCGCGGTCCGTGGGCGGGAGCGTGTAGCGAAACGGCGGCATGCGCAGGCAGCGCACGTTGTACTGCTCGTGGTACGCGACGACCTTGCGCACCTCGTCCATCCCGAGCGTGGGGTCGACGATCATCGCCGGCAGCACCTTGCGCGGGAACCGCCGGTGCGCCTCGCCGACCCACGCCGCGTGATCGGGCTCCATGATCGAGACGACGCACGCGCCGATCGCGAAGCGATCGAGCGTCTCGAGCAGCTGCTCGGGGTCGTCGAACGTCGGCCGGCTCTCGATGTCCCTGAAGAGGTGGCCGAGCGTTCCCGATCCCGCCTCCCCTTTGAGGTTGAGGAACGCCGAGTTGATGAGCGAGTCGACCGCGCGCAGGCGTTCGGTCATGGCGTACGGGCTCCCTCCCCCAGCGCCGCCTCGGCGCGCGCGAGCGCGCTGCGCCAGGCGGCGAGGATGCGCTCCTCGCGCTCGTAGTCGAAGCGCCCGGTGGCGCCCGGGCTGAGGTCACCCTCGGCCGGCGGGTGCTCGGCGAGCCACCGCGCCGTGCGGCGCGTCGCTTCCTCGACCAGCACCGGGTCGCGGTACCCGAGCAGCGAGCGCGTCTTCGACGTGTCGAGCACCATGTTCGACTTCTCGGCGAGCGGGTAGACGCCGCGGCAGAGCGGAGCCGGCACGCCCACGAGCTCCATCTCCGAGCCGAGCGTCTCCACGACGATCTCCGCGACGTGACGCGCGCTCAGCACGCGCTCGTCGCCGCAGTTGAACGCCTCGCCCGCCGCCTCCGGCCGCGTTGCCGCGAGATGGACGAGGTGCGCCGCGTCTTCCGCGTACGCGCGCTGGAAGTACGCCATGCCGTCGTGCGGCAGCAGCATGAACGGGCGTCCGTCGAGCACGCGCTTGACGACCGCCCACTCGTGCGCGAGCGGCACGCGCGGGCCGAAGATCCCCGGGTAGCACACGACGACGGCCTCGAAGTCGCGCCGCCCGTGCTGCTCGGAGAGCTGGTCCTCCCCCTCGGCGACGCGGGCCGTGTCGTTCGCGGCGTCGCGCTGCCGCTCCGCGAACTCCGGCACCGGGAGCGGGATCCGTCCCGCGGGCGTCGGCTGGTTCGCGCCGCGGTAGACGGGCTGGCCGGTGATCCCGACGAGGCGCCGCACCCGCCCGGCGAGCGCCGTCGCGAGCGCGCGCAGCCGGCCCGAGGTGCACACGGCGATCTCCCACTCGCGCTCGCCCAGCGTCCGCGCGATGTTCTCGGCGTCCCGCGGGTCGCCGTGGAGGTGCTCGACCGCGCCGGCGAACACCGCCTCGTGCGTGCCGGTGTCGTAGATCGCGACCTCGTCCCCGTCGCGCAGGAACGCGTCCACGAGCGGCACCCCGGTCGGCCCGGTCCCCCCCACCACGAACACGCGTCGAGCCGTCGTCGCCTTCCCACCGTCGTCCCTCACCCCGCCCCGCGCACGGCGCCCGCGGCCACCAGGCGGCTCACCGCCTCGTCGTCCAGCCCGACCTCGCAGAGCACCTCGCGCGTGTGCTTGCCCAGCACGGGGGACGCGGGCGAGACGGAGAGCGGCGTCTCGCTGAACTGCACCGGCGGCGCCACCACCGTCAGCCCGCCCAGCAGCTCGTGCTCGAGCCGCACGAGGAACCCGTTTGCCCACGCCTGCTCGTCGTCCACCACTTCCTGCGGGGTGCGGTAGGCCGCCGCCGGCACCCCCGCCCGCGCGAACGCGGCGAGCCAGTGCGCCGTGGGCTGCTCGCGCAGGCGCTCGGTCACCCGCCGGTAGATCTCCTCTGTGTGCCCCTCCGGGTCGTCCGTCTCCCACCCGGGCTGGGTCACCCACGGGTCGTCGAGCCCGAGCACGCCGAGCATCCGCCGCTGGATCTGCGTGCCGCCACCGGCGACGGCGATCACCCCGTCCCGCGTGGGGAGAAAGCCGTAGTAGGCGCGGGCCAGCCGCGTCGGCTGCAGCTCCTCGCGCCGCGCGATCGCGTCGGCCCAGCTCTCCCCCTCCACGAACGCGCGCTTCAGGTACTCGACGAACTCGTGCCGCCAGCCGTCGATCGCGTCCACGTGGTTGACCGTGTTGTTCTGCAGCACGAGCGCCGCCTGCAGCAGCGCGACGTCGAGCTTCTGGCCCCGCCCGCTGCGCTCGCGGTGGTACAGTGCCGTCGAGATCCCCCACGCGAGCAGCAGCGCCGCCGCGTAGTCGACCACCGGGTTCGCGAGCATCTGCGGCCCGTCCGCCGAGAGGAACGCGATCCCGGAGTACGCCTGCAGCGCCACGTCCATCCCCGGCGCGTCCGCAAGCGGGCCCGCGCGGCCGTACGCCGTGTTCTCCGCGTAGATCACGCGCGGGTTGGCAGCGGCGATCGACGCGTAGTCCAGCCGCTTTGCCTCGGGCAGCCCGGGCCGGAAGTTCGCGATCACGACGTCGGCGCGGTGGACGAGCCGGTGCACCGCGGCGATCACCTCCGGGTGGTCGAGGTCGACAGCGAGCGAGCGCTTGCCGCGGTTCTTGTTGAGGTACTGGCGGCCCTCGCCGGGGATGACCTCGCCGTTGCGGCGCGTCTGGTCGCCGTCGAGCGGCTCGACCTTCACGACGTCGGCGCCGCCGTCGGCCAGCAGTTGCGCGGCGTACGGCGCCGCGATGAAGCGCCCGAACTCGACCACGCGCAGGCCGGCGAACGGTCCGGTCACCGCGCTAGCCCCGTGGCAGCCCGAGGCCGCGCGTCGCGATCACCTGGCGCTGGATCTCGCTCGAGCCCTGCGCGATCGTCTGCGGGATCGCGGCGATGTAGCCGGCGGCCCAGCCGCCGCGTCCGCGCTCGACCGGGCCGTCGTCCTCGTCGTGGCCGCCGGCGATGAGCCCGGCGAGCCTGGCGTAGTTCACCCCGAGCCCGACGAGCGCCTGGCTCGTCTCGCTCGCGAGCAGCTTCGTGATCGAGACCTCGTAGTTCGGCACCTTCCCCGCGGCCTGCAGTGAGACGACGCGGTAGGCCAGGTTCGCGCTGACCTCCACCGCCGCCGCCAGCGCGGCGAGGCGGTGCCGGGCGGCGCGGTGCCCGGCGTCGT
>VGNK01000178.1 GCA_016866055.1 Chloroflexota bacterium
GCCGGCGGGCGCGGCGTGCCGCCTGGACGAGTCGCCGGACCGGCTCGTCGCCGACATGACCGGCCCCGCCGCCGCCCCCCGGCGCAACGGCGAGCTCGCCTTCGAGGCGCCGTGGGAGGGGCGCGCCTTCGGCATGGCCGTCGCGATGCACGAGGGCGAGCGCTTCGCGTGGGAGGAGTTCCGCTCGCGGCTCGTCGCCGAGATCGCGCAGGCGGACGCCCTGGACGAGCCTCCCGCGTACTACGAGCGCTGGCTGGCCGCGCTCGAGGAGCTGCTCGCCGCGACCGGGCTCGTCACCGCGGCCGAGCTCGACGAGCGCACGTACGAGTTCGAGTTCGGCGAGCGCGACGAGGTCTTCTAGCGGCGGCCGACTGGCCGCCGACCCTCCCTACGCGGCGAGCGGGTCGATCACTTCGAGGAACGGGAAGCGGTGGAAGTCGGTGTCGCGCGTGTAGATGGCGCGGACCCCGTGCTCCTGCATGAGCACCGCGGTGTGCGCGTCGTGGAAGAGGTTCCCCGTGACCCGCGGCACCTCGCGGATGAGCCGACCGAGCAGCTCAGGGTGGCGCGAGGTCGGCGCGAGCACGCGCAGGGCGGGTGAGGCGAGCACCGCCTCGACGAACGTCCACGCCTGGGCGGGCGTCCACGGCGCGTGGAACACGCCGGGGTGCGTCGTCACGCGGAGGAATTCGTAGACGATGCCCCACGTCAGGTACCAGGCTCCGGCCTGCCGCCGCCAGCCCTCCAGCAGCGCGCGGCACGGCGCGTGCTCCGGCGCGTCGCGGTCGGCGGCATAGATGAGGACGTTCGTGTCGACGACGAACACTCAACGACCGCCGAGCACGTCGTAGAGCGCGGAGCGGTTGGCGACGTCGACGCGGGCGCCCCCGCTGGCGAGGTCGGGCAGGGGCGGGAGCGGCGGCCGCTCCTCCGTCTGGTCGAACAGGTTGCGGAGCGCCGTCTCCACGAGGCTCGACATCGTCTGTCCGCGACGGGCCGCCTCCGCCTTGAGCCGGGCCAGGATCGCTGCGTCCAGGTTGAGCGTGGTCTTCATGTAACCAAGCGTAGATGTGAGATGGGAGTACGGCAAACTGTAGCCATCGATATGGCGGCGCCGGCAGCGCCCGCGACGAGCAGCGGCTGGATCGCCGTCGCGCCTAGCCTGCCGCGGCGACCCGCGCCGCGGCCGACGCCCGGATCGCGTCGAGCACCTCCTGGCACCGGAGCGCGTCCTCGAAGCTCGGCGCCGGCGAGGTGCGCTCGCGGATGCCGCGCTCGAAGTCGCGCACGAGCAGCCGGAACGCCACCAGCCGGTGGTCGCGAGCGTCGTCGAACGGCCGGAAGCGCTCGGGCATGGGGAGCGGCTGGAGCGACCGGTCGGCCGCCCGGGCGGCGAGCACGACCCCGTCGGGCTCGGGGTTCGGGCCGCGCTGCGTGGCGAGCAGCACCCCGTCGGTGCCGGCGATTAGGATGCGGGCACCCTGCGCCGGCGAGACCGCCGAGGACGCGGTCATCGTCGCCATCACGCCGGAGGCGAAGGTGAGCGTGAACGAGAACGTGTCGTCGGCATCGGCGTGCACGAGCGCGCCGCGCTCGCGGTCCGTGCGGGCGGGGCGCAGCGTGCGCAGCGTGCCGGTGGCGCACGCGACGTCCCCGAACCAGTGACGGAAGCCGTCGATGTAGTGGGAGCCGAGCGCACCGAGGAGCCCGCCGCCCTCGGCCGCCCACGCGCCCCAGGACGCGGGCGGCGGCCCGTCGCCCGCCGGCCGCCCGAGCAGCAGCTCCGCCGAGACCAGCTGCGGCGTGCCGATCGTCCCCTGCTCGAGCAGCTCCTTGATCTGCGCGCGCTGCGGTGCGTAGCGGAACTCGTGCGCGACCATCGCGGTGAGCCCTCGCGCGGCGGCGGCGGCGCGCATCTGCTCGGCCTGCTCACGGCTGAGCGCGAACGGCTTCTCGCACAGCACGTGCTTCCCCTGCTCGACCGCCGCCAGCACCATCTCCCGGTGCGCCGCCGGCGGCGTCGCGATCGCGACCGCGTCGAGGTCGCGGCGCGCGACGAGCTCCCGCCAGTCGGCGTGCACCTCCGCGACGCCGAGCTCGGCCGCGGCCTTCCGGGCGCGCTCCTCGCGGCGGCTCCAGACCGCGGCGACGTGCCAGCCCTCGGACTGGAACGCCGGCACGTGCACGCTCGCGCCGAAGCCGACCCCCAGGACCCCCACGCGCAACGCCCCGGCCATCAGCGCCACCTCCCGCTTCGCGCCGCGAGCGCGCAGCGTAGCGCCGCGCCGTCCGCCGCGTGCCGGCGCGCCTGCGTCTGCGTCCAGCGCCGATAATCGCCCCCCACCGTCCGACACGATCTCCGCGACGGGAGCGCACCGATATGACCGCAGACGCCCCGGTCCTCTACGAGCAGGACGGCCCGATCGTGACCGTCACGCTCAACCGCCCCGCCGTCATGAACAACTTCGGCGGCGGACTCTTCCAGGCGTTGGGCGAGGCGGCGACGCGGTTCCACGAGGACGCCTCCGCGCTGGTCATGATCCTGACCGGCCGCGGCAGGGCCTTCTGCGCCGGCGCCGACCTCAAGGCGATCGAGCGGCGCGTGCGCGAGGGCACGCCGCGCCCGCAGCCCACGTCCGAGGAGCGCCGCCGCAACTTCTTCGCGAACCCGAAGTTCACGCGCCGCACCGACATCTACAAGCCGATGATCGCCGCGGTGAACGGCTACTGCTTCGCCGGCGGGCTCGAGGTCGCGCTCACCTGCCACTTCATCATCGCGGCGGAGAGCGCGGAGTTCGGCGTGCTCAACCGGCGCTGGGCGGTGCCGCTCGTCGACGGCGGCACCTACCGGCTCCCGCTGTGGGTCGGGCTCGGCAACGCGCTCTACCTGATCCAGACGGGCGCGCGCATCGACGCGCGCGAGGCGCACCGCATGGGGCTCGCGCAGGAGGTGGTGGCCGACGACGCGCTGATGCCGCGCGCGCGCGAGCTCGCCGGGATCATGGCGGCGGTGCCGCCGTCGGGGCTCACCGGCGACACGGAGTCGGCGCTGCGCGGGCTGGGCCGCAGCTACGAGGAGGCGCTCGCGCTCGAGGCGGTGATCGGGAGCACGACGCAGATCTCGGGCGAGGCGCTCGCCCGCTTCGCGAGCGGCAGCTACGACCCGCGGACGGGCGGCCCGCGCTGACCGTCGACCGCCGCGCGGTGCTCGAGGCGGTGCTCGGCACGCTCGCGGCGGAGCTCTGCTGCGACCGCGCGCTGCTGCGCGACGGGCGCGTGCACGTGCTGCCGCTCGCGCGCGAGCGGGCGGCGCGACCGCTGCACCGCACGTGGCCGCCGGTGAGCGACCCGCAGATCCGGGTCGCCTCCGTGACGAACGGCGGGGTCGTGGGGGTCTCGCCGCGGTGGCTGCCCTGGGCCGAGCGGCACTGGCGCGACGTCCCGGGCGCGATCCACGCGGCGCAGCTCGCGCCGGCGGTGGCGCGCGCGGTCGCGCACGGGTTCCTCGCGTACGGCCCACGCCAGAACTTCACGCTCGACGACGCGAGCTGGCGGCGCGTCGCCCCGCCGCGCGGCGTCGCGGTCACCGTCGCCGAGGGCCGCGGGGGGCTCCGCTTCAGCGAGCGCACCTGGCCGAACGCGTGGATCCCGCCGCGCTTCCCGACGACGTTCACCGCCACCGCCCGCCGCGACGGGCGGCTCGTCGCGGTCGCGACCTCGGCGCGGATGAACGAGGTGCTGGCCGAGGTGGGCGTGGACGTCGCGCCGCCGGCACGCGGCTTGGGGATCGGGGCGGCGGTCGTCTCCGCGCTGGCACGCGCGCTGCTCGACGCGGGGACGGTTCCGCACTACGCCACGGGCCCCGCGAACGTGCGCTCCATGCGGACCGCGGTGCGCGTGGGCTTCGCGCCGGCGTTCGTCGACTTCTGCACCTATGCGACGGAGGCCGCGCGGCCGCCCGAGGCCCCCTGAGCGCGCTCCCCGGCTAGCGGCGCGCCCGCATCACGTAGGGCGTCACCTCGCCCGTCTCGAGGTCGAAGCGGTAGCGCCACTGCGCGGCGAGGTCGACGCCGTAGACGTGGATCGCGAGCGTCTTCCCCTTCGGGATCTCCACCGAGTGGATGTCGTTGGGCGGCAGCATCAACGACGTCGTCTCGCCGGCGCGCACCGTGCTCGGGTCGACCTCCTCGAGCTTCGCGTACCAGGGCACCGAGGCGTCGTCGAGGCGCTGGTAGTTGTGGTTGAACTCCTCGCCGCTGATCACGCCCTCGAGCGCCCAGCCGTTGTGGTTGTGGATCGGGGCCCTGGCGTCGGGCGCCCAGATCACCGCCATGATCGCGAGGTTCTCGGAGCGGTAGATCGAGAAGCCCGCGTCGGGGTCGGGGTTGCCGTCGGGCGCGACGTCGCGCAGGCAATCGGGGCGCGAGATGAGGCGCGAGAGCGGCTCGCTGATCAGCTCGATCGTCTTCGCCTCGTCCAGGTCGCCGTCGACGATCGCGCGCGCGTCCTGCACGAACTCCCGCACCGTGTAGACCTTCGTCGCCATCGCCCGCCCCCTCGCGCTCGAGGTCCCGTCGCGCGGAGGATACCGCGGCGCGGGTGGGGGACGGGCTGCCCGCCCGTCCCCCTGCTCGAGCGACGCCGCGCCGGGCGCGGCGTGGGCCGGCGTGTGTCGCGCTCGCGGATCGGCGCGTTGGGCGCGGTGCCCAGCCCGAGCCCGGCGTTCACGGGGCCGGCGCCCAGGGTCGTCTCGAGGTTCGCGCCGGCGTTCGCGCCGATCCCGTTGCCGCCGCCGCTGCCGGTCGAGGCCCCGAGCCGAGCGCCGGCGTTCGCCTGCAGCGCGGCGAGCCCGGGAACGGCGACACCCGCGCTCATCTGCGCGCTCGCGTCCGCCTGGATGCTCGGCGGGCCGAGCCGCACCACGAGCCGCGCGCGGCAGCCGTCGTCGTTGCACTCGCCGTGCACGAGCACGCGCGCCCCCGGCGAGAGCGACGCGGACGCCGATCCGCCTGCGTGCCCGTGGATCGCGGCGCCGCCCAGGTTGAGCGTCATCGTCGCGTCGCCGTCGGTGCGGATCGTCAGCGAGTCGCCGGCCTGCGCGGTCACCTCGCCCATCACGGAGAAGACGGTCCCGCGCTGAGGTCGGCCTGCGCGGAGGTGTTCGCGTCGCCGCGGATCTCCGCCCCGGCGACGCTCAGCACGACGATCGTGTCGGTGCCCGTGCGGATCGTGAGCATGTCGCCGGTGTAGGCGCCCACCTCACCGGTGACCGAGAAGTGCGCGCGCGCGCTCACCGAGGCGCCCTTCGTGGAGACGCCCACGTCGGCCTTCGCGCCCGTCTACGTCCAGCTCATGCGCCGCGACGGTCCCGGCGCCCAGCAGCAGCGCCGCGCCCAGGCCGACCGCGGCGAGCCTCCCGGCATGCTCTCGACGAACAACCCAGACCACATCCGTCACCTCCCCGACTGGTCCTCGTTGCCCGGCCGAGGAGCCGGCACCTCGCTGGCGTTCAGGAGGGAAACGGGCGACGGAGGCTGCCGGGGCGCTGGTGGTCGGCGTCTCGCGCGCCGGCTCCGGCTCGCGTTCGCGCTCGGCGCGCCTTCCCGGGCCGCGGGCCTCGCCGGGCGCGGGGGCGCTGGTGGAGGAGGGGGAGACGAA
>VGNK01000179.1 GCA_016866055.1 Chloroflexota bacterium
CCGCGGCGCCGAGGCCGCGCGCGCGCGGGTGGCCGAGGGGCCGGTGCTAGACCGCGCGACCCGCGGGCGGGAGCACGCCTACCTCATCCTCGCGCCAGCCGCCCCCGGCACCGGGGCAGCGGCGTCTGGTTCGACGTCGAGGACGTCGACGCCGCGCACGCGCGGCGGCGCGCGGAGGGCTTCGAGTTCAACGAGGAGCCGTTCGACATCCCGCCGGGGCGCCTCGTTACGCTGAACGACCCCGACCGCAACATCGTCGGGCTCATCGACCACACCAGGGGCGGGATGCCGGGCATGGCATGGCGTCACGCGGGCGACGCGTCGCCGCACAGGCCCGCGCGGCTCGCGATCGCGCTACCGCGCCACCGCGCGCGCCCGCCCGGCGACGAGCTCGCCGACCGCCGCGATCGCCGCGCGCACCCCGAGCACCTGCGTCGCGAGCGCGATCGAGGGCGTCCCCACCCGCTTCCCGGCCGCCTGCTCCGGCAGGTACGGCACGTGGATGAAGCCGCTCGGCAGGTCGCGGCCCGTCGTCGCGAGGTGGTGCTGCACGACGTAGAGCGCCTCGTTGCAGATGTAGGCGCCCGCGCTGTTCGAGACGACCGCAGGCGCCCCGGCGGCGGCGATGCGCGCCGCGATCTCGGCGACCGGCAGCCGCGCGAAGTAGGCGGCGGCGCCGGCCTCGACGAGTGCCTGCTCGCGCGGGCCGGCGACCTCGTCCGGCAGCTCCTCGCCCCGATCGATCAACAGGTTGATCCCGACGCGCTCCACCGAGAGGTGCGTGCGACCCCCCGCCTGGCCGAGCCCGAGCCACGCGTCCAGCCCCGGCTCGTCGAGCGCCGGCAGCAGGCGCTCGAACGCGACGCGGACGCGCACCGGGAGGATCAGCGGGACCACCTCGACGCCCGCCGGCGAATCGGCGGCCACGGCGCGCACGATCTCGCCGGAGGGGTTGATCCGCTCGCCGCCGAAGGGCTCGAAGCCGGTGAGGAGCAGGCGCACGGGCAGTCCTCCGTCCGGAGGATACCCGCGCGAGCGCCCGGCCCCACTGCGCCGTTATGTCGTCACCGTGCCCTTCGTCGACGGCACCGCCCCGCCCAGCCGCGCGTCGGTCGCCGTCGCCGCGTCGAGCGCGCGCCCGAGCGACTTCATCGCCGCCTCCGCGATGTGGTGGTCGTTCGCCCCCGCCAGCTGGCGCACGTGCAGCGTGATCCGCGCCGCGGTCGCGAACGACCGCAGCACGTGCGGCACCATCTCCGTCGGCGCTTCGCCGATGCGCTCGCCGACGAAGTCGAAGGCCGTGGCGGCGAAGGGCCGCCCCGAGATGTCGATCGCCGTGTGCACGAGCGCCTCGTCGAGCGGTACGGTCGCCTCGCCCATCCGCACGATCCCGCCGCGGTCGCCGAGCGCCTCGTCGAACGCCTGCCCGAGCACGAGCGCGACGTCCTCCATCGTGTGGTGCGCGTCGACGTGCAGGTCGCCCGTCGCCTCCACGCGCAGGTCGAACCGCCCGTGCCGCGCGAACGCCGTGAGCATGTGGTCGAGGAAGCCGACCCCGGTGCTCACCTCCGCGCGGCCGGTGCCGTCGACGACCAGCTCGACGTGCACGCGCGTCTCCGCGGTCTCGCGGTGCACGGTCGCGCGGCGGGGCTGGGGTTGCGTCATGCGGGGCTCCCGTTCACCGTCATCCGCCGGCGGCGCCGAGCTCGCGCTCGACCTCGGCGAAGACCTCGAGGACGCGGTCGTTCTGCTCCGGCGTGCCCATCGACATGCGGATGTGATCGCGCAGCCGCGGGGTCTCGAAGTAGCGCACGAAGACGCCGCGGCGCCGCAGCGCGTCGCGCACCGCGCGGCCGTCGAAGCGCGTGAGCCGGCAGAGCAGGAAGTTCGCCTCCGACGGCCACGGTGCCACCCAGCCGAGCGCGCGCAGCGCCTTCGCCATCCGCTCGCGCTCGCCGGCGAGCACGCACGCGCGGTCGTCGAGCACGGCCGCGTCCTCGAGCGTCGCGAGCGCGCCCACCTCCGCGGCGATGCTCACGTTGTACGGCTGCTTCGCACGCAGGATGAGGTCGACGATCGCCGGCGCCATCACCCCGTAGCCGACGCGCAGCCCCGCGAGCCCGCCCCACTTGCTGAACGTGCGCATCACGGCGAGCGCCGGCTCCGTCGCGGCACGCCTTGCGAGCGACTCCGCGTGCGCGAACTCGATGTACGCCTCGTCGATCACGACGAGCGCGCCGGTCTCGAGCAGCCGCTCGGCGAGCGCCACCGGCAGCAGCCCGCCCGTCGGGTTGTTCGGCGAGGGGATGAACACCGCGCGCGCGCCCGCGGCAGCGTCCAGCAGCCCCTCCGCGTCGAGGCTCCAGTCCTCCGTGCGCGGGACGTCCACGACCTCGGCGCCGTGCAGCCGGCCGTCGAAGTCGTACATCCCGAAGGTCGGGGTCGCCACCAGGATGCGGTCCCCCGCGTCGACGAAGAGCCGGAAGAGGATCTCGATCAGCTCATCGGACCCCGCGCCCACGACGACGCTCGCGGGATCGACGCCCACGTGGCGGCCGAGCGCCGCGCGCAGCTTGCGCTGCTCGGCGTCGGGGTAGCGGTGCACCGGGTAGTCGCCGCGCAGCGCGGCGAGCGCGCGCGGCGCCGGCCCGTACGGGTTCTCGTTCCCGTCGAGCTTGATCACGTCCTCCGCGCGCACGCCGTAGGCGGCGGCCACGGTCTCCAGGTCCTCGACCCCCTGGTACCCCGGCAGCGCGCGGATCGCCGGCCGCAGCGCCGCCTCCGGGTCGAAGCGCGAGGTCTTCCCGCGGGCCATCAGCGTCCCTCCAGCCGCCGCTCGATGCTGCGCGCGTGCGCGGTGAGCCCCTCGGCGCGCGCGAGGTCCGCCGCGAACGGCCCGAGCCGCCGCAGGTCCGCATCGTCGAGCGCGACCGTCGAGATCACCTTGAGGAAGTCGAGCACCGAGAGCGGGGAGGCGAAGCGCGCCGAGCCGCCCGTCGGCATCACGTGGCTCGGGCCGGCGGTGTAGTCGCCGAGCACCTCGGGCGAGCTCTCGCCGACGAAGACGCCGCCGGCGTTCTGTACCCGGCCGACGAGCGCCCCGGGGTCGCGCGTGAGCAGGCAGAGGTGCTCGGGCGCGAATTCGTTCGCGAGCGCCAGCGCCTCGTCGAGGTCCGCGGCCACCACCGCACCGCCGCGCGCGATCGCCGCGCGCGCCACCTCCGCGCGCTCGAGCCCGTCGAGCTGCCGCTCCACCTCCGCGGCGACCGCGTCGGCGAGTGCGCGGCTCGTCGTGATCAGCACCGGCGTCGCGAGCACGTCGTGCTCCGCCTGCGCGAGCAGGTCCGCCGCGCAGAGGTCCGGCGCCGCGCTCTCGTCCGCGAGCACGAGCGTCTCGGTCGGCCCGTAGATCGCGTCGATCCCCACCTGCCCGAACAGCTGCTGCTTCGCGAGCGTCACGAAGACGCCCCCGGGCCCGAAGATCTTGTCGACGCGCGGGATCGTCTCGGTCCCGAAGGCGAGCGCCGCGAGCGCCTGCGCGCCCGAGGCGCGGAAGACCCGACGGATGCCCGCGGCGCGCGCGGCGACGAGTTTGAGCGGGTTCACGCTCCCGTCCGCCCGCGCAGCCGTCACGCCGATCAGCTCGGGCACCCCGGCGACCGCCCCCGGCACCGCCGTGTGGATCACCGACGACGGCAGCGCCGCCTCGTTCCCCGTCATGTAGATCCCCGCCGAGCGGATCGGCCGCACGACCATCCCCGTGCCGCGCTCGCTGAACGACGTGGGCCCGTGACGCAGCTGCGTGCGGTGGTAGTGGCGCACGCGCTCGGCCGCGAACTCGAGCGCGTCGCGCTGCGCGCGCGGGACCTGGTCGGCCGCGGCCGCGAACTCCTCCGCGCTCACCTCGATCGTGGTGTACGCGGAGCCGTCGAAGCGCTGCGAGAGCCGGGTCACCGCCGCGTCGCCCTCGCGGCGCACCTCCGCGATGATGCGCGCGACGTGCTCGCGCGCGCTCAGCGGCTCGCCCCATAGCTCCTCGATGCTGCGCACGAGCGCCTCGGGCAGCGTCGGCTCGGCGAGCGGCTCGCGCCGCAGCACCTGCGCGCGCCCTTCCGCCGCGCCCTCGACGATGCGCAGCGCGAGCGCGCCCTCCGCGGCCGCCGCGGAGGTCGATGCCTGCGACGACGGCGTCACCGCAGGTACCGCCGGACCCGGTCGTGCATGCGCTCCGCCGCATCCTGCCAGAAGCGGTCGAGGCGCGCGGCGGTGACGTGCGCGAGCGCGTCCCGGACGACCTCCTCCGGGGCCTCGCAGTAGGCATCGATCTCACCCTCCGAGAGCCCCGCTTCGACGAGGTGGCGCGTCATCATGCGGCGGAACCGGCTGTAGTCGGGCGCCTGCGCCGCGACGTCCGCGGCGACCGCGCGCCACTGCACGAGGTGCTCGTCGGCGATGAACGGGATGTGCTCCGGCGGCGAGCACGCCATCAGCGCGGTGCACACCTCGTCCATCGCCCGGCGGTCCTCGCGGTCGAGCCGGTCGAGCTCGTACTGCAGCACGCGGTCGAGCACGTTGCGGCGCGGGTCGTCGCCGATTGGCGAGAGCTGGCCGAAATCCCGCCGGTAGACCTCCTCGATGTAGCACTCGTCGAGCACGAGGTGCGTGATGTACCCGGCGATGAACGCCGTCGTCGCCGCGTCGAGCCCTGCCGGCTGCGCCAGCCCGGGGTGCTCCTGGAACATGCGCGCCACGGAGTCCTGCTGCCCGTACCCGTCGAGCTCGTAGAAGTGGGTAATCCGGCGGTCGAGTCGCGTGATCACGCGGACGTCCGGTGCCGTCGCGCCGAAGTAGTACGAGCCGCGGTCGGCGTCGATCTCCGGGAGCCGGAGGCGCTCGGCGACCTGGCGCGCGCGTGCGAGGTGCGAGCCGAGGGACGGCACCGCGCTCCCCTCCCCTACGCCTCGGCCCGGGCGGCGGCGCGGAGGCGCTCGACGAACTCATCGCGGAGCGCGCCGCAGCGCCCCGGCGGTCGCTCCGGCGCGCCGATCGCGCAGTTCGTCGACTCCATGATCACGTCGATCATACGCAGGCGGTTCACGCGGAGCGTCGTGCCGGTCTCGGTGCCCTCGACCAGGATCTCGGCGTCCTCCGGGACGAAGCCCTCGGAGGCGCCGGCGATCGGGATCACGCGGTAGCGGCCGAGGTGCCGGTCGCGCGCGTAGCCGTCGGCGAGCGAGGCGTACTCCGAGGCGAGCCGGATCGGGCGCCGCGGGTCGTCCCGCCGCCAGAACGCCACCGCCTCGTGGATCGTCTCCGCGGGGAGGTCCTCGCTCACGACCGCGCCGAGGCGGTAGCGCGACCGCCCGAGGTCGCAGAGCTCGACGACCGGCGCGGAGGGGAAGGTGGCGAGCTGCGCGGCGAGCCAGTCGCGGCCGGTGAGCGCGAGGTCGAAGCGGCCGAGCGCGACGGCGCGCGGCATGTCCTGCGGCCGCAGCACCTTCACCTCGACGTCGTCGCGGTCGGCGGTGGGGCGCCGGAGCGCGCGCTCACCGTCGTAGCCGGCGAAGGCGATGCCGGCGCCGGCGAGCGCGGCGACGGTGTGGCGCTGCGCGTGGCCGTCCGGGACGGCGACG
>VGNK01000180.1 GCA_016866055.1 Chloroflexota bacterium
GATCGTCGCCGACCAGGCGCTCGACAACGCGATGCTCCGAAAGCTCTCCCGGGGAAACGTCTGAGCCCGGCCAAGCGTCGCCGGGCGGTCACGCTGATGCGAGAGCAGTTCACGGTCTCGGAGCGACAGGCGTACACCTCGTCGGGCAGGCCCGCGCCACCGAGCGCTACGTCCCGCGGGAGTCGGCCGATGCACAGGCGCTGCGCGCCCGCATCGTGGCGTTGGCCACCCGCTTTGGTCGCTATGGATACCGACGGATCACCGCGCTGCTGCACCGTGAGGGATGGCATGTGAACCACAAGCGAGTCGAGCGGCTGTGGCCGCAGGAAGGGCTGCGCGTACCGGCGAAACAGCCGAAGCGCGGTCGGCTCTGGCTCGCGGGCGGGTCGATCGTGCGGCTGCGGACCGAGTACCCCAACCACGTCTGGGCCTACGACGGGCCTACGACTTCGTCTTCGACCGCACCGCCGATGGGCGGAAGTTGCGGATGCTGACGGTGGTGGACGAGTACACGCGGGAGTGCCTGGCGATCGAGGTGGCACGGAGGCTGAGCTCGCAGGAGGTCCTCGCCGTGCTGGCCGACCTGTGTGTCCGGCGCGGCCCGCCCGCGTACAACCGCTCGGACAACGGTCCCGAGTTCGTGGCGCGGGCGGTCCGGGGGGTGGCTGGGCCGCATCGGCGTGCAGACGCTCTTCATCGAACCGGGGAGTCCCTGGGAGAACGGCTACATCGAGTCCTTCAACGGCCGGCTGCGGGGCGAGTTCCTCAACGGGGAGCGTTTCGACACGCTGCTCGAAGCCCAGGTCCTCATCGAGGCGTGGCGGAACGAGTACAACCGGGTCCGACCGCACAGCTCGCTCGGATACCGCTCCCCGGCGCCAGAAGTCGAGGTCGGCCAACCTCTCTTGAGTCGGGAAACTCGAACTTTGCAAGTGGTGTGAATACCGGGGGCAGGTCAGAACGCGGCCGTCATTCCAACGATCGAGGTTCAACGGCGGTTCCGGAGCGCGCGCGGCGCCTATGCGGGCTGCAGCTCCGTCACGGCCCACTCGGGGTAGGTGCCGGTCTCGATCATCCGCTGCTTCACGACCGTCCGCAGCGTCGTGATCTCCTCGTTCGTCGGCGGCGGCGTCACCGGCACGCCGTCCAGCGATCCGAGCGAGAACCCCGTGCGCTCCTGCACCTCCTGCGGCGTGTGTCCCTCGTGCACGGAGGCGAGCGAGTAGCGCCCCTCCTGCCGGTCGAAGCGGAGCACCGCCAGCGGCGTGAAGATCAAGAACGGCTCCTGCGGCCGCCGGATGCTCGGCGGCGTCCTCCCCGCCCCCGAGACGAAGTCGACCTTCTCCACGAAGGTGCGACGCGTGTGTTCGGTGCGGAAGAAGAGGATGCGCTTCGCTGTGTACGACATCAGCCCGGAGCCGTAGCCGCCGGGCATGCGCACGTCGGGTCGGTTCGGGTCGCCGATCACGTGCAGGTTGAAGTTCCCCTCGGCATCGAACTGGATCGCGCTGTGGAAGAAGAGGTCGAGCTTGCCGCGCTGCGAGAGGAAGTGGATGTCCTTGCCGAGGTCGCGGCTGAGCTGCTCGCTCCCGAGCACGATGATCTCGGCATTCGGCGCGTGCGTCGCCTCGGCGAGCAGCATCGCCGACGCCGGGATCATCGAGATCGCGCCGCACGCCGAGATCTCCCGGTCGCGCACCTCGCGCGACATCAGGATCGCGAGCAGCTCCGCGGTGTTGCAGGCGACCGCGTTCGTCACCTACGAGCCGCCGCCTCCCGCGACCGGCACACCGCCGCGCACGAGCGCCTGGTACTCCGCCTCGCTCTTCCCGAGCACGTACTTCGCGAGATACGCGCGGAAGGCGTCGTCGCCGGTCGAGGCGCGCACGTACTCGAGGATGTGATCGCGGTCCGTGTCGTATCGGCCGGGCACCGCGGTCGGGTGCGCGCCGTGCGGCGCGTGCACCACGGCGGTGACGTTGATCGCGGAGATGAACTGACCGCCCTCGTCGTCGGCGGTGACGCGATTCACGATCTCCTCGGCGGTGACGATCACGCGGTGCGAGGCCTGCGCGATCATCACGTCCTCGCCGTGCTTGCGCAGGAGCGCGTTGCCGTCGCGGTCCGCGCGCAGCGCGTGCAGGATGGCGACGTCGGGGTTCTGCGCGAGCGCCACGACCGTCTCTTCGGAGGGGTCGAAGGGGTTCGGCGCGATCAGCATGTCGTCGCGGCGCTTGAACACGTCCGTGCCGGCGAGGCCGCGAACCGGAATGTAGGGGACGCCCATCGATCCAGCCTGGATCATCGAGTAGTGGACGCCTCAGGTGTTATCCATCGCGTAGATCCGGCCCTCCTTGAGGAACCGGTCGAAGTTCGGCGCGTTGCGGGCAAACGGCTCGAAGCCGATCGAGCAGCACTCGATCGTCTTCGTCTGGCCCGTGCCGACGAGGAAGTCGAGGTTGATGGAGCCGCCCACGACGCCGATCGTGTGCAGGTCGCGCACGCCGGAGCGCGCGAGCTCGCGGAGCATCGCCATCGGGCTGAACTGGAAGCCCGCGCTCATCGCCACCTGGTCGCCGTCGCGCACCATGCGCGCGGCGGCCTCGAGACCGACCAGCTTCGTCCTCACGAGCCCTCCCCTGCGTCCGCGGAGACGCTCCCTGTACACACGCGCGTGATGGGCGGACGCTACGCGGGGCCGTCGGGGGCGTCAACGTGACGATCGTCCCGAGCGCGGCCCCGAGTGGAGGGGGAGACTGGACGCCATGAGCGAGCGCGCGATCCTGGGGCCGGGGGAACGGGCGCCCGCGCTCGCGTTGACCGCGGTCGACGGCGAGCGCCGCGTGCTCGCCGAGGCGCTCGCGGCGGGCCCGGTGCTGCTCGCGTTC
Organism: Chloroflexota bacterium; assembly: GCA_016866055.1. GTDB lineage: Bacteria > Chloroflexota > Dehalococcoidia > UBA2979 > UBA2979 > VGNK01. The sequence continues at coordinate 2,889 of VGNK01000180.1, forward strand.
TTCGCGCTCGACTGCCAGACCTGCCAGATCGCCTTCGTGCACTGGGACCGCGCGCACGAGGCGTACGCCGGCAAAACGTTCCGGCTCTGGGCGGTGAGCCTCGACGGCGAGCCGGCGGCGCGCGCCTTCTGGGAGAAGTCGGGCGTCTCCTTCCCGGTGCTCGTCGACGACGGCAGCAGCGTGGACGCGTACCGGCTGGTGTCGACCCCGGCGCACGTGCTCGTGGGCGAGGACGGCCGGGTGATCGCGAGCTTCGACGCCTTCGACCGCGCCACCTGGAACGCGATGCTCGCGACGGTGGCCGAGCGGGTGGGGCGCGCGGCGATCGCGGTCGGACCGGGGGAGGCGCCGGACTTCCGCGCGGGTTGCACCGTGCACGGGTAGGTCGCCTCGGGCCCATCTTGGTCTGTGCGCCCGCGCTCCACGCGACGCCCCTTCGACAGGCTCAGGGCGAACGGGGGGCGGGGAGGCGCGCGCCCTCCGGCGCGGTTCGCCGCTCCGTCCGTGCTGCGAACGCGGGGCGCGATGAGCGCGCGCCCTCCCCGCGTCGGCCTAGAATGCGGCCACCTGACGTGCAGCGAAGGGGACCACGATGGCCACGCAGATCCCGTTCAAGACGCACCCGCGACGCAGCATCTGGATGTTCGGCGTCGAGGCCGACGAGCCCACGCCCGCGCAGCGGACCGAGCAGGAGCGTCGCCTCTCCGAGCGATGGGCGACGCGCGTCGCGCTGCCGCCGATCCCCCGCACCGAGGATCTCAAGCTGCGCGCGCCGCGCATCAAGCCGCCCGCCGCACTCGCCGAGTTCTGCCGCACCGACAACTACGAGCGCGCGCTCCACACGAAGGGCGACCGCCTCAAGGAGATCCGCGGCGAGTTCGAGAACCCGCCCGACCTCGTCGCGCACCCGCGCACCGAGCAGGAGCTCGAGGCGATCGTCGAGTGGTGCTCAGACAAGGGCTACGCGGTGGTCCCCTACGGAGGCGGCTCGTCCTCGGCGAACGGCGTCACCCCGCCGGATGGGTGGGACGGCATCGTCACCGTCGACATGGACCAGTTCGACCGCGTGCTCGAGATCGACGAGACCTCGCGCGCCGCGCGGATCCAAGCCGGGGTGTACGGACCGCACCTCGAGGATCAGCTGCGACCGCACGGCTACACGCTGCGCCACTTCCCGCAGAGCTTCGCCGGCTCGACGCTCGGCGGCTGGGTCGCGACGCGCTCCGGCGGTCACTTCGCGACGAACCACACGCACATCGACGACTTCGTGGAGTCGACGCGCATGCTCACGCCGAGCGGCTGGTGGGAGTCGCGCCGGCTGCCGGGCAGCGGCGCCGGGCCGAGCCCCGACCGCATGGTGATCGGCAGCGAGGGGACGCTCGGGATCATCACCGAGGCGTGGATGCGCATCCAGAGGCGGCCGCAGTTCCGCGCGACCGCGGGCGCGCGGTTCCCGTCGTGGGAGCAGGGCTACGAGGCGACGCGGCAGATCGTGCAGGCGAAGCTGTGGCCGGCAAACCTGCGGCTGCTCGACCCCGAGCTCGCGCAGGGGAGCGCGGGGCTCGACGGCGAGCACGCGCTGCTCATCATCAGCTTCGAGTCGGCCGATCTCGCGCAGGACTGGCCGATCAGGCAGGCCGTCGAGATCGCGCGCGCGAACGGCGGGATCGTCGACGACGCCGACATCCTCACCTCGAGCGGCGGCGAGCCGACCGGCCGCGGCGGCGCGGTCGGCACGTGGCGCGACGCGTTCATCCCGCGCGGCACCGACGCGGCCGCGGGGATCGGGACCGTCGGCGGCACGGTCGAGACCTCGATCACGTGGGAGCGCTGGCCCGAGTTCGACCGCCGCGTGCGAGCCGCGCTGCACGCCGCGCTCGACGAGGTCTGCGGCGGCGGGACCGTGAACTGCCGGTTCACCCACGTCTACACCGACGGTCCGGCGCCGTACTACACGTACGCTGGCCGCTACCGCGAGGGGCTCACCGCCGAGGACGCGTACGCCGTGCGCAAGGCCGGGCTCGACGCGTTCATCGAGCACGGCGGCACGGTGACGCACCATCACGCCGTCGGCCGGCTGCACCGCCCGTGGTACGACCGGCAGCGGCCGGAGCTCTTCGCGCGCGCGCTGCGCGCGGCGAAGCGCGAGGTCGACCCGAACTGGGTGATGAACCCGGGCGTGCTGCTCGACCCGTAGGGCGGGCGCAGAACTGCGGCACGCCGCCCCGCTCGGCGTGACCGCGCCGGGCTCGGCCCGCTCGTCCGGCGAAGGGCGAGGGGGCGAGCGCGGGCGACGCGCGCCCCGGGGCCCGAGCATCGAGCGGCCCGGTGGGCGGCACGCCGCCGCCGCCGCCCGAGGCCCGACACCCCATCGCAGCGACCCTGACCCGCCGCGGCTCGACGCCGGAGCGAGTTCGAGGTCTCACAACCCCACTGCGCGACGGCCTCGACGGCCACGACCCCGACGGGCATCACCTCGACTCGCCACGACTGTCGGTGACGACGACGTTGGGCGCGGCACCCAACGTCGTCGTCACCGGTCACTGGGTATTGAATGGTGACGTGCGGATCGGGCAGTCTGTTGACCTGACCCCCCTGAAACGGATCCAGCACGAGCGTGAGAATCGTGCTGGTCTGCAGGAAGGGGCGAGATGGTGGCAACGGCGAAGCGGAAGCGGTTTGGGGCCGAGGAGATCATCGGCAAGCTGC
>VGNK01000181.1 GCA_016866055.1 Chloroflexota bacterium
GCGGGCGTGGGCGCGCCGGCCGGCGCCGGTGTGCCGTCGCGCGCGCCGACCCCCGGCAGCGACGAGGCACGGCGACCCTGCACCACGTCGAGCGCGGCCTGGAACGTCGGCTCCATCGCGATGTCGTTCCCGTTGGCCACCACCACCCGCGCCAGCTCGGGCAGCCTCGAGTTCTCGGCCTGCAGGTAGATCGGCTCGACGAAGAGGAACGAGTCCCCGATCGGGATCATCAGCAGGTTGCCGCGGATCACCTGCGAACCCGACTTGTCCCACAGCGAGATCTGCTGCGAGATCCCCGGGTTCTGATCGATGCGCGCCTCGATCTGCGCGGGGCCGAAGACGAGGTCTCCAGTAGGGAAGCGGAACGCACGCAGCTTCCCGTAGAAGCCGCCGTCCGAGCGGCCGGCGAGCCATGCCACGGTGTTCTGCTTGTTTCGCGGCGTAAACGGCATCACGAGCACGAACTCGGCGGCCTGCTCGCCCGGGATGCGTATGTTCACGTAGTACGGCTCGACCGTCTGCTCTTGCTGCCGGACGCGCTCGCGCGGGATCTCCCAGAAGTCCTCGCCAATGAAGAAGACGTCCGGGTCCGTGATGTGGTAGCGCAGGTACTGCGCCGACTGCAGCTTGAAGAGGTCCAGCGGGTGGCGCAGGTGGTCTTCGATCACCTGCGGCATCTCCGCGCGCGCCTTGAACAGCTCCGGGAAGATTCGAGACCAGGTCGCCGCGACGGGGTCTGCGTCGTCGATCAGGTAGAAGTCAATGTCGCCGGTGACCGCGTCGACGACCACGATCACGCTGTTGCGGATGTAGTTCACTCCCGCGCGCGGCTGTGAGTACGGGAAGCGCGACGCAGTCGTGTACGCGTGCTGGATCCACTTCAGCTTGCCGTCGTCGACGATCACGTACGGGTCGGAGTCCAGCGCGAGGAACGGCGCGACCTTGCCGATTCGCTCGCCGATCCGGCGGTGCAACAGGAGCCGCGAGTCGGTGGTGATGCGCCCGGAGATCAGGATGTTCGGGTCGCCCAGCTGCCACGCGAGCGCGAACCGCCGCAGGGGCGAGGAGAGCCGGATGCCGCGATCCTCGGCGTAGCGCGTCGGCGCGTTGCCCTCGCCGAGGGGGTAGTCGAACTCATCTTCCTCGGAGTTGACGATCACGTAGTGGCTGGTGAGCTCGCCAAAGTAGATGCGCGAGCCGTCCAGCGAGATCTTGATCTCGTCGCTCTGCGGCGGGATGTCGCGCGTGATCAGCGTCGGCAGACCCTCGGGGCCCACGCGGTTCACGGGAGCGACCACGGCGCCGAACCCGTGCGTCAGCTGGAGCCGCTCGCGCGTCCAGTTCGGATCCTGCGCGCGGCTGATGTCCAACTCACGCGCCGCGATCATCACCTGGCGCGGCACCCCGTCGATCACGTAGCGGTCCACGTCGATGTCGGCGAACGAGTAGAACTGCCGGATTGCCTGGATCTGCGTGAAGGTGTCGAGCAGCGGCCGCGGGTCGAGCAAACGGATGTTCTCGAGCGTCTCCGGGTTGGCCGCGAGATCTGCGTCGGTCACGCGGGCCTTCGCAGGGAACGGTGTCTCGTTCACCTGGTCGAGGCCCCAGGCGAAGCGTGTCGCCGAGATGTTCCGCGCGATGAACTGCTGCTCCTTCTGGCGCTCGTTCGGCTCGACCTGCAGCGACTGCACGATGCTCGGGTAGACCAGCCCGCCCAGCAGGCCCGCGAACGCCCAGATCCCGAGCGCGAACAGCGGGAAGCGGTAGCCGTTCTCCGAGAGGAAGGCGTTCGCGATCGTCACCGCCCCGGTGAAGAGCGCGAGCCCGACGAGGATCCAGCGCACCGGCAGGCGCGCGTTCACGTCGGTAAACGTCGCACCGAACACGAGCCCGGTCTGCGACGTCACCAGGCTGAAGATGCCGAGCCACGTGGAGAACGCGATCAGCACGAAGATGATCCCGACGAGCAGCGAGAGGTGGATGCGCATCCCCCGCGTCACGCGCAGCTCGAAGCGCTGCAGCGAGAACGTCAGCCCGTACACCGCACCGGCGCCCAACGCGGAGACCACGACGAGCGCGAGCGCCCAGCCCTGCAGCAGCTGGTACGCCGGCAGCGTGAACAGGTAGAACGCGATGTCGCGCTGGAACTGCGTGTCCACCAACCTGAACTGCACGCCGTTGCGCCAGGGGAGGATCGTCTCCCACGAGCCCCCGAGCACGGAGCCGAAGATCACTGCGAAGAAGAGCGTGCCGGCGACGAGCAGCACGGTGACGATCCGGCGGATGGCCTCGGGGTCGACGTCCTCGATGAACGACTCCTCGGGGCCGCGCGGGGCGAGCCGTCGTGCGAGCCAGATGTTCGCGCCGAGCACGGCGGCCGCCACGACCGCGCCGATCGCGAACAGCGAGACCTTCGCGAAGATCACGCGCCGGAAGACGCGCTCGAAGCCGACCGAGTCGAACCACAGCACGTCGACGTAGATCGACTTGGCGACGCTGAGCGCGATGAAGAGGACGAGCAGCCCCGCGGCGATGCCGATCCAGCGCAGCGGGATCGGCGAGCGGAGCTCGGAACCGCCCACGCGGAACGGGTTGGGCGGCGGACCGAGGTCGCCCCGCCCGCGGTCGTCGAAGAAGCCCACGGTTCGCTCATCCCTTCCCGCGGGTGCGGATGCGCGTGCCCAGCGCCTCGCCGCCCAGGATGCGGCGGGCCGTCCCCGGCCGCGTACCATTTGCGACATAAGCAACGGCGCCTGCTTCCGCTGCCCGGAAGCAGGCGTCGACTTTCGGGATCATACCACCGCCCAACGTGCCGGCCGCCCGCAGCGCGGCCGCGTGCTCGGCGCTCAGCACCGGCACGATCGCGCCGCCGCCGTCGAGCAGCCCGTCCACGTCGGTCAGGAAGACGAGATGCTCGGCGCTCGTCGCGCGCGCGATCTCGCCGGCCACCGTGTCGGCGTTGATGTTCAGCGGCTGCGACGGCGGCTCGAGGCCGATCGGCGCGACGACCGGGATCACGCCCGCGTCGAGCAGGTCGAGAAAGAAGCGCCCGTCGACCCCCGTCACGCGCCCGACGTAGCCCAGGCGCTCGTCGTAGCGCTCCGCGCGCACCGCGCTGCCGTCGACCCCGCTGACCCCGATCGCGCGCCCCCCGAGCGCCACGATCTCGGCGACCAGCCGCGCGTTCACCACGCCCCGCAGCACGCCAACCACGACGTCCAGCGCGCGCTCGTTCGTCGACCGCAGGCCGTCGACGAACGTCGACGGGATCTCCATCTTCTGCAGCCACTCGGTGATCATCGCACCGCCGCCGTGCACCACGATCGGGCGCCCGCCGGCGCGGTGGTAGGCGACGAGATCCTCGAGCGAGGTGTCGGCCGCCCCGAGCGTGGAGCCGCCGATCTTGATCACGGTCGGTCGAGAGGACGGCGTCTCGCTCACGTCGTGTAGTCCGCGTTGATCCGCACGTAGTCCTCTGTGAGGTCACACCCCCACGCGGTCGCGGTCCCCACGCCCCCCGTACCGAGGTCGATGCGGATGCGCACCTCCTCGGCCGCCATCGCGCGCGAGACGAGCGCGAGGTCGACCGGTGTCGGGGTCCCGCCCTCCAGCACGCAGTGCTCGCCGATCCAGACGCTCGCGCGCCGCTGGTCGACGCGCGCGCCCGAGCGCCCCGCGGCCATCATCACGCGCCCCCAGTTCGGGTCGCGCCCCACCACCATCGTCTTCACGAGCGGCGACGAGACGATCGTGCGCGCCGCGCGGCGAGCGTCCTCGACGCTCGCCGCGCCCTCGGCGACGGCCTCGAGCAGCGCACGCGCACCCTCGCCGTCGCGCGCGATCGCGCGCGCCAGCCGCGTCGCCACTGCCTGGATCCCCTCCCGCAACCGCTCCTCGTCGGGATGCGAGCCGTCCACGACCTGGCCGCCGCCGGCACCGCTTGAGATCAGCAGTCCCATGTCGCTCGTCGAGGTGTCCATGTCGACGTCGACCATGTTGAACGTGCGGTCCACCACCGAGCGGAGCGTCGCCTGGAGCCAGGCCCCGCCGACGGGCGCGTCGGTCGTGAGGAACGCGAACATCGTCGCCATGTTGGGGTGGATCATCCCCGAACCCTTCGCGCAGCCGCCCACGACGTAGTCGCGGCCGCCGATCTTCACGCGCAGCGCGCACTCCTTCGGGTGCGTGTCGGTCGTCATGATCGCGCGCGCGAAGCGCGCGCCGCCGTCCTCGGCGAGCTCCACCGAGCGGATCCCCTGCTCGACCAGGTCCATCGGGAGCAGCCGGCCGATCACGCCCGTCGACCCGACGAGCACCTCTTCCGGCTGCAGCCCCACCTTCGACGCCGCGAGCTCCGCGATGCGGCGGCAGTCGCGCGCGCCCTGCTCGCCCGTCACCGTGTTCGCGTTGCCGGAATTCACGACGAGCGCGCCGGCGCCCTTGCCCCCCGCGACGAGCGCGCGGTTCCAGAGCACCGACTCCCCGACCACCGCGTTCGTCGTGAAGACCCCCGCCACGCGGGTGGGCGAGCCCCAGGCGAGCAGCCCGAGGTCCAGCCGCGGCTCGTCGCCGTAGCGCTTGATCCCCGTGTAGACCCCGCCCGCGCGGAAGCCTGCGGGCGAGGTGACCCCGCCGTCGTCGATCCAGTCGAACTCGGCCATCGGGGGAGCCGCGCTAGAGCCCGGCGGAGCGACCGGGGCGAGGGGCCGGGTGACGACGGGGGCGCGTCCGCCCGTCGGCGGCGATCGGCGCGTGCAGAACGGGGATCGTTGTCATCTCGCCTCGTTCCCTTCGCTCGGAGCGGCGAGTATATCCAAGGCCTGCGGGCGCATCATCGGGGGCCGACGCGGCCCCGCGGGTCCGCCGCCACGCGGGAGGGGCGATGGCCGATCCGGCCGACGCGGGGTTCCGCATCCGGCGCGCCGCCGAGGGTGACCTCGAGGCGATGAACCGCATCTACAACTGGGAGGTCGAGCACGGGGTCGCCACCTGGGAGCTCGACCCGTGGCCGCTCGAGCGCCGCGTCGAGTGGTTCCGCGCACGCGATCACGACGAGCCCGTGCTCGTCGTCGAGTCCGCCGGCGCCGTGATCGGCTTCGGGTACCTCACGAAGTACCGCGGCCGCCGGGGCTACCGCTTCACGCGCGAGAACACCGTCTTCATCGAGCCGGGGTACCAGCGCCGCGGGCTCGGGCGCGCGCTCCTCGCGGCGCTGATCGCCGAGGCGCGCACGCTCGGGCTGCACGCGCTCGTCGCGTGGATCGACGCGGAGAATGCGGGCAGCATCGAGCTTCACCGCGCGCTCGGCTACGAGCTCATCGGTGTCGAGCGCGAGACTGGCCACAAGTTCGAGCAGTGGCGCTCCTCCGTCGAGATGCAGCTGCTGTTCTAGCGCCCGGCGCGGGCGTCGCCCCCGCTCCCGCGCGCGGGGCGGGGCCGGCGCGCGCTCCCCGCGCGGCTCAGCGCGCCGTCACCCCCACGCGCGGACAGCGCGGCTCGAGCACGCAGTCGTCGCACGACGGCGTCTGCGCGTGGCACGTGCGCCGGCCGTGCTGGATGAGGTCGACGTGG
>VGNK01000182.1 GCA_016866055.1 Chloroflexota bacterium
ATCGGCTGCGGCGGCACCGACGAGCCGGCGAAGAGCGCGGCGCCGGCGAAGACCGATCGCTCGCCCTCCACGGCCGCGCCGAGCCCCGCCGCCCCCGCGGTGAAGACCGGCGGGCGGCTGGCGCGCGCGCAGACCGGCGATCCGCCGACCTTCGACCAGACCGGTTCCTCGACGACTCTCGTCAACCTCCCGTCCTCGCCCGGTTACAGCGGGCTGATGACATTCGACTGGGCAGACGCGACCGAGAAGCCGACCAGCATCAAGCCTGAGCTCGCCTCCAGCTGGGAGGTGGCGCCGGACGGCATGACCTACACGTTCAAGCTCGTCCCCGGCGTGAAGTTCCACGACGGCAAGGAGTTCACCGCCCAGGACGTGGTCGCGTCGCTGCAGCGGCAGATCAGCCCTCCGAAGGGACTGGTGCCCCCACGTCGGGAGCAGCTCGAGGTCATCCAGTCGATGACCACCCCCGACGCCACCACGATCAACATCAAGATGAAGCGCCCGACCTCGCCGACGTCGATGCTGCCGATCCTGGCGCAGGGCTGGATGGTCATCTACTCGAAGGCCGACATCGAGGGCGGCTTCAACTTCAACGACAAGATCAACGGTACCGGTCCCTTCATGAACATGACGCATCAGAAGGGGAACCGCGTCAGCTGGCAGAAGAACCCGAACTACTTCCGCAAGGGGATGCCCTACCTCGACGGGCTCGACGTCTACGTCGTCCCCGACAACTCCACGCGCATCGCGAACCTGCAGTCCGGGCAGCTCCACATGCTGGGCGTGACGCCCGCGGACATGGCCTCGCTGCAGAAGGCGCTCGGCGACAAGGCCACGTACTACACCGACTACCCAAACCTCGGGTTCAACTCGATCAACTTCAACTCGCAGGCGGCCCCGTGGAAGGACGCGCGGGTTCGCCAGGCCGTGAACCTCGCGCTCAACAAGCAGTCGGCGATCCAGGTCCTCGGCCAGGGGCACGCGATCCACGGTGGCTACTTCCTGCCGGCGGGGTCCTGGACGCTGTCGAGCGCGGAGATCCAGAAACTCGACGGCTGGACGCCGCAGGACGCGAACTCCATCGGCGAGGCGAAGAAGCTGCTGAGCGCGGCGGGCGTGGCGGAGGGCCACCAGGTGGCCCTGCTCACCCGCAGCGACGGCGGCACGACGTACACCGACACCGCGGTCTGGGTGACCGACCAGCTCAGCAAGGTCGGGCTCAAGGCCTCGACCGATCTGCAGATCACGGCGGTCGCGTACGACCGCCTGAACAAGCGGCAGTTCGACCTCGCGCCGTGGGTGCACGGGATCTCGCTCGACGACCCGGACGCCCTCTGGCAGGAGTTCTACCTCCCCGAGTCGCCGCGCAACTACTCGCAGCTGAGCAGCCAGGCGATCGTGGACGCGTTCAGCAAGCAGACCACCGAGCTCGACCTCAACAAGCGCAAGGAGCTTGTCAACACGCTCCAGAAGATCTCGCTGCCCGCGCTCTCCAAGATGATCCTCTACTGGTCGCTCGGCCAGGCGGTGATGTGGAAGACGGTGCGCGACTACCTGCCGCATCACCCGAGCTCGTACAACATCCAGCGGATGGATCACGTCTGGCTGAACGCGTGATCGGCTCCGCGCGGCCCAGCGCCGAGCGGCGCTTCACCTGATAGAGGGGTGCACCGGGCCACGCTCGAGCGTGGCCCGGTGCACCGCCCTCACGAGACTTCGGGCGGGAGCCGGGCCTTGAAGTACCTGGCACAGCGCGTCGTCGCGATCATCCCGACGATCCTGGTCGTGTCGATCCTGATCTTCGTCCTCATGCGCGTCCTGCCCGGCGACGTCGCCACGATGATCCTGCTCGGCCCGGACGGGTCGGGGACGGTGAACCCGCAGGAGGTCGCGGACCTCCGCGAGAAGCTCAGCCTCGATCGACCGCTGCCGCTGCAGTACCTGGAGTGGATCGGCGGCATGCTGCGGCTGGACGCGGGCAACTCGCTGTGGAGCCGGCAGCCGGTGTTCTCCGAGCTCGCCTCGCGTGCGCCGCTCACCGTCCAGCTGGGGCTGATGTCGACCGTGATCTCGCTCGTGATCGCGCTCCCGACCGGGATCCTCGCGGCCGTGAAGCGCGGCACCTGGATCGACTACTCGTCGCGGCTCTTCGCGATCGCGGGGCTCTCGATCCCGAGCTTCTGGGTGGGCGTGCTGATCATCCTGGCGCTCGTGACGTACTTCCAGTGGACACCACCGCTCGGGTACGTGGGAATCACGCAGAACCCGTGGGTGAACTTCCAGCAGCTGATCTGGGCCGCGTTGTCGCTCGGCTACATCCAGGCCGCGCTCGTGAGTCGGATGATGCGGTCGTCGCTGCTCGAGGTCATGCGCGAGGACTACGTGCGCACGGCGCGCGCGAAGGGAATCCGCGAGTCGCGCGTCGTGCTCATGCACGCCGTGAAGAACGCGATGCTCCCGGTGATCACGATCATCGGGCTTGGGCTCGCCCAGATCATCGGGGGCACCGTCGTGATCGAGACGGTGTTCAACCTCCCGGGCGTGGGGCGGTTCATGGTCGACTCGATCAACCACCGGGACTACCCGGTGGTGCAGACGCTGACGTTCCTGTTCGCGGTGGTGTTCGCGACGGCCAACCTCGTGGTGGATTTCTTCTACACCTGGCTGGACCCGCGCATCCGCTTCAGCTAGCGGGCGGGGTCGCCGCGCGGGCGGAGGGAGGACGAGGTGACGGCAGCGGCGGGTGCGGCGCGTGGGGCGGGCGCGCCGCTCGTCAGGCGACGGAGCTGGCTCGAGCGCGTCGGTCGCCTGTCGCGCAAGTACCCGATGGGCGCGGTCTCGGCGGTCGCGCTCGTCCTGCTCGTCGGGATCGCGATCTTCGCGGGGCCGGTGGCACGCGCGGACCCCTACCAGGTCGGCCTCGGCGGCATCCTGGAGCGGCCGAGCGGGGCGCACTGGTTCGGGACGGACAACTTCGGGCGCGACGCGTTCGCGCGCATCGTGTATGGCGCGCGTGTCTCGTTGCTCGTCGGGACGTTCTCGGTCGCCATCGGCACGGGGTTCGGCACCGTGATCGGGATCATCAGTCCCGTCGCCGGTCGCTGGCCTGACTACGTCATCCAGCGCTTCATCGATGCGCTGTTTGCGTTCCCGCCCATCATCCTCTCGATCGCGATCGTCTCGGTGCTCGGTGCGGGCGTCACGCAGGTGACCGTCGCGATCGGGATCGTCTCGATCCCGCGCGTCGCCCGCGTGGTGCGCAGCTCCACGCTCGGGGTGCTCTCGCTGCCATACGTCGAGGCCGCGCGCACGATCGGGGCGCGCATGCCGCGCATCATGTTCCGGCACATCCTGCCGAACGTGCTCGCACCGGTCGTGATCCTCGTCTCCGCAGGGTTCGCCACGGCGATCCTCGCGGAGGCGTCGCTCAGCTTCCTCGGGCTCGGCACCCCGCCGCCGACGCCATCGTGGGGACAGATGCTGAGCGGCGCCGCACAGCAGTTCGTGCGGCAGGCGCCGTGGATGGCGGTGTTCCCGGGACTCGCGATCACGCTCGCCGTGCTCGCGTTCAACCTCTTCGGCGACGCCATGCGGGACGCGCTGGACCCGCGGCTGCGCGGAAGCTGACGGCGGCGCGAGCCGCGGGCGCGCTCGCAGCTGCGCGCCCCTACCGCCGCGTCACGATTAGCGGTGCGGCGCCGACGTAGAGCAAGAAGTCACGACGACGAGAGCGAGCTCGACGTCGTGCAGGTGACGCTCCTGCTCCAGCGTCTCGCGAGTGACCTGCTGCTCCGCGCCGGCGTGCCGGGTCGCTCGCTGGTGCCGGGGGGCGCACCGCTGCCGCGTCCCCTCGCGCTGCTCGCGCCACGCCGCGCGCTGGCGAGCTCGGGCCACTGCGAGATGACCGATGTACAGCAGAAGCGCTACGACTTCTCCGCGATGCTGAGTGCGCACGGCTTCACCTGCTGCGCGACCTCGCGGAGAAGGGCGGGAATCTCCCGCAGGCGAGCGTGTTCTCGAGTGCGCTCGGCACGGCGAACTTCCTGACGGCGTACGGGAGGCTCCTGTGCGCCGTCTGGCGCCCGCAGATCGACGTGCAGATGGAGGGCTCGCCGCCGCTCTACCGCACCAGGGCGGCGCCACCCGAGACCGGACCTCCGCGCACCACCGTGGCACGCGTGGGGTCGCGCGGGAGCGACGCCCCGGTGATCTGGAAGTGCCTGCAGGGCTCGGTCAAGGGCCTGGGACTGGATATCGCGTTCCAGCCGGGCGGCGCGCTGAAGGGCGCCGGTGTGAGCTGGACGGCCATCGGGGCGTCGCCGAAGACGCGGTGGCCGCCCAGCGCGGAGAGCCTCCGCAGATCGAGCGGATGCGTTTGAGGTGGTGGACTGGGAGCCCCTGGAGACCCCTGCATGCGGCCACGGCGCGCGGCCGCGGCGCCGCTATCCTCGCGCGCGTCGAGAGGGTGCGCGGTCCAGCGAGGAGGCCACCGATGCCCGTGCAGCTCAACCTGACCTACCCGGCCGACGGTGTGGCGCTGATCGCGTTCGCCGACCCGCCGATGAATTTCGGCGGCGGCGAGCTCGCCTCGAAGATCCTCGCCGCCGTCAGGGAAGCGGAGGGAGCCGGCGCGAAGGCGTTCGTGCTCGCCTCCGACACGCCCCGCTACTTCATCGCGCACTGGTCGCTGCAGGGGATCATCGACGCGCAGGGTCGCCCACCCGCGCCCGGTCCGGAGCGCCGCTTCGGCAACGTCTTCGAGGAGATCGGTCAGAGCCCGCTCGTCTCGATCGCCGCGAACAACGGCCAGGCGTGGGGCGGGGGCGCGGAGCTCTCGTGGGCGTGTGACCTGCGGATTGCAGCGGAGTCGGCGACGTACGGCCAGCCCGAGGTCGCGCTCGGGATCATCCCCGGCGCCGGCGGGACGACGCGGCTTGCGCGGCTGATCGGCCCGGCGAAGTGCCTGCAGATGATCCTCGACTGCGAGCCGATTACCGCGCGCGAGGCGCTCGCGCTCGGTGCGATCAACAGGGTCGTGCCCGACGAGCGGCTGCGCGAGGAGGCGATCGCGTGGGCGGCGCGCATCGCGCGCTGGCCGGCGTGGGCGCTCGACGCGGCGAAGCGCTCGTTCACGCAGGGGCGCGACCTGCCGATCGCGGACGCGCGCCGGAACGAGTCGCAGATCTTCGCGGCGACGGCGCGGCGCGCCGACGCGATCGCGGTGATGGCGGCGGCGCAGGCGAAGTACGATGGGGGCGCAGACTCGTACGAGGCGATCGGGATCCCACGGCACGGCGCGTAGCGGCCGCGGTGCCGCGATCAGGTCGCGGGACCCGCCACGTCACCCGCACGCCGCGGGGCGCGTGGGTGAGGGCGTCGGTGAGGGGGCGGGGCACTGTCGCAGCCTCCGTCGCATCGGAGGGGGCTCGTCGCGGTCGCGACCGGGGTCGCGCTCGCGTGGCTCTCGATGCTCGTGGCGGCGTGCTGGGGCGCCGGCGCGGATCGACCGGCGACGCCCGCGACCGCCACGGCGGACG
>VGNK01000183.1 GCA_016866055.1 Chloroflexota bacterium
CGATCGCGAGCTCGCACGGGAGCCAGGCGCCGTCGCAGCGGGCGTGCACGAGCAACAGCGCGCCGCGAGGGTCGACCGATGCCTCGCGGAACTCCGTCGCCGTCGCGATCGGACGCGCGGGCCCGCCCGCCGCCGGGATCGCCGCCAGCGCGACGCTGTCGCGCGCGCGGAGGGTGACGAAGAGCGTCTCGCCGTCGACGGACCACGCGAGCGACTCCGCGGCGACGCCCGCGGCGACCCGCGTTGCGTCCGCGTGGTCGGTGGCCGGCGCGACCCACACGCCGGGCCGCCCGCCGCGGTTCGAGACGAACGCGACGCGTTCGCCGTCCGGGGCGAGCGCCGGCTGTCGATCGTAGCCGCGGCCAGAGGTGACCTGCCGGACGCCGCGTCCGTCGAGCTGCATCACGAAGACGTGCGCCTCCACGGCCGCGCTCAGGCCGAGCAGGCCGGGCGCGGCCTCGATCTCGTCCACGTCAGGGCTGCGGTGCTCGCCGTAGCGGTCGGAGACGAACGCGATCTCGTCGCCGCGCAGTCCGTACGAGGGGTGCCACGCCCCGGATGCCATCGAGGTGAGCCGGAAGGCCTTGCGCCGCTCGAGGTCGCTCTTCCAGACGCCCGGGCTCCCGACGGCGCCGCCCCAGTAGACCCCGAACGCGCCGTCGGGGTGGACGGTCGGCCGGGCGTAGTAGCCGACCGGCGGTGAGATGCGTCGCGCCTCGCCGTCCGGGAACCACGCGAAGATCGCGGGCGCGTGCATGCGCTCGTCCTCGGCCCGTCCCGCGGGCGCTACTCGCCGGCCGCGGCGCGCGGCGGGCGAGCCGGGAAGGCGGCGGCCGGCTCCCCCGCCGGGGCGGCTTCCAGCCGCGCGAACAGCGGGTCGACCACCGCGGACGCGCGGCTGACCGCCTGCTCGATCTCCTGGTTCCAGAACCGCGAGACGGGGTCGAGCTCCTCCGCGCCCAGCCGCAGCTCGTGCATCGTGAAGCGGCCGCGGTAGTAGAGCACCACGTCGACCGGGGGGTCGACGTCCGTCGCGCTCGTGCGGGTCGCGTCGAACGAGAGCAGCCCGTCGCGCAGCGCCTCGCGCAGCGAGCGCCCGTAGCGCCAGACGCGGTCGAGCAGTGGCTTCCCGTACCGCGTCTCGCCGATGATCACGTACGGCGTCGCGCGCCCGACCTCGATCCAGTTCCCCTCCGGGTAGATCAGGAAGAGGCGGTGCTGATCGTCGCTGCGCAGCTGCCCCCCGAGGATGAGGTGGAGGTCGAACGCGAGCCCGCTCTCGGCGAGCCAGCGCTGATCCTCGGTGCGCACGCGGCGGATCTCCTCGGCGAGCGCGTTCGCGGCCTTGTACATCTTGTCGAGGTCGGTGCCGTTCCCCTGCAGCCGCTCGTCGAAGTACGTGATCGCCTTGTCCCGCAGCGAGCGAAGCCCGCTGGTGAGGATGAACATCGACGATCCCTGGTGCTCGTGGACGGAGATCTTCTTCGCGACGGATGCCTCGTTGCCGCTCGTGATGCGGGTGTCGGCGATCGCGAGCAGGCCCTCCTCCGTCTTCATCCCGAGACAGAAGGTCACGGCGCGTCCTTCACTGCTGGCCGTGCATCTCGACGCGGACCACGGCGCTCCAGGACTCCTCGGCGAGTCCCCGATAGGAACCGCGAACCGGCGCGACATCATCGTAGTCGCGGCCAAGCGCGGTGACGACATGCCGTGCGTCCTCGGGCGAGCGGTTGGCCGGGTCGAAGCCGTGCCAGGCGCCCCCGGCGTGCACGCGCACCCAGGCGTGGCTGGCGTCGCCCTCCGCGGACCCCTCCGGCGGCGCGAGGTAGCCGCTCACGTAGAGCGCCGGGATGCCGCGCGCCCGCAACACGGCGAGCATCAGGTGCGCGAAGTCCTGGCAGACGCCGCGGCCCTGCCGCAGGAGGTCGACCGCCGTGTCCTCGACGCTCGTGTGGCCGAGCTCGTACTCGAACCGCTCCGCGATCAGCGCCGAGAGCCGTCCCGCGTAGGCGAGCGACTCCGAGGGGTCGCCCGCCTCCCGCGCGAACGCCTCGAGCGCCGGGTCGCGCGGCGTCCGCGCCGTCGGCGCGAGCGCGAGGTGGCGCAGCAACGGCGTCAGCGTGGGCTCGCGCGGCGGCGCCTCGGACGCCTCCACGGTCGCGCGCAGCGAGATCCGCACGCGCTCGAGCGGACCGAGCAGGTCCACGCGGTGGTGGGTGTTGCCGAACACGTCCGCGCGGCGTCGCTCGCTGACGGGGCCCTCGGGGTCGATCTCGAGCCGGTGCTCGACCAGTTGCTGCGTGTCCCGCGGGGCGGGCACGACACGCAGCTCCATGTTCAGCAACCGCACCGGCGCGCCGAACCGGTACGTGCTGTGCCAGTCGACCGAGATGCGCATCAGATCGCTTCGGGGAGCGCCCGAAAGATCGCGTCGGTCATCGCGTGGTCGACCTCGATCAGCCGCTTCTGCACGTCGTCGAGGTACTCGTGGAGCCCGTCGCGGATCGTCGCGCGGGCGTCGGAGGCGGCGATGTCGAGTGCGAGCAGCGCGATCACGCGCTGCGCGTGCACCCGCTGCGCCCGTGGCGTCTGCAAGGTGGCGTTCAGGTAGTGCCGCTCGAGCGCGCGCACGCAGAAGAAGACCGAGCGCGGGAAGTCCGCGTTGAACAGGAGCATCTGCACGACACGCGCCCCGCTGATCTCGCCGAGGCCGGACTTGCGGAAGGCCTCCCACGCGCTCGCCGAGCGCAGGATCGCCATCCACTGGTAGCGGTCGAGGGGGCCGCCGACTTCGCTCACGGCCGGCAGCAGCAGGTGGTACTTGGTATCGAGGATGCGCGTGGTCATGTCCGCGCGCTCCACGAAGAGTCCGCAGCGGAACCACTCGCGGCCCTCGTCGAAGATCACGGTGTTGTCGTACAGGCCGAAGACCGTCTCGATGCTGCGCTTGATCGACCCGCAGAGGTCGTAGATCTCGACGTCGGAGATCGCCCTGCGCTGGCTGAGCGACAGGTAGAGCGTGTTGATCTCCTCCCACACCTCGCGCGAGATGTGGGGGCGCAGCGTGCGGGCGAGCTCGCGCGCCAGGCCGACGGTGCTGCGGATCGAGTTGGGGTTGTCGCGCGCGAGCACCAGGAACTCCGCGGCCGGCCGCTCGCCGCCGTCCGCGAGCGCCTGCATGAACGCCTCGCGCGCTCCGGTCGCGGCGATCAGCGCATCCCAGGTGTGCGTCGCCTGACCTGCGAGCGCGCCGCTCTCGATCGAGGCGAGGTAGTCGACGTGCACCATGCGCGCGACGTTCTCCGCGCGCTCCAGGTAGCGCCCCAGCCAGTAGAGGCTCTCCGCGATGCGGCTCAGCAAGGCGCGCTCGCCCTCACCCGTCGGCGCCCGGGCCGTCGGCGTCCACGCCCTCGTCGGTGAGCACCCAGGTGTCCTTGCTCCCCCCGCCCTGCGACGAGTTCACGACGTACGACCCGGGCCGCAGCGCGACGCGCGTCAGCCCGCCGGGCAGCACCCAGGTCGTCTCGCCGCTCAGCACGTACGGACGCAGGTCCGCCCGCCGCGGCCGCAGGCGGTCGTCCTGGAAGGTCGGGATCGTCGAGAACTCCTGCAGCGGCTGTGCGATCCACTGCCGCGGCTCGGCCTCGATCGCCTGCAGCACCTCCGCGATGCGATCGTCGCTCGCCTGCGGCCCGATCACCACGCCGTAGCCGCCCGAGGCGTTCGCCGGCTTCAGCACCAGGTCGCGCGCGTGCTTGCGGATGATCGCGAGCTCCTCGGGCACCACCGCGGCGTACGTCTCGACGCTCGGCAGCAGCGGCTCCTCGCCGAGGAAGTAGCGGACGAGGTCCGGCACAAAGCGGTACACGACCTTGTCGTCGGCCACCCCCGTGCCCACCGCGTTCACGACCGTCACGTTCCCGGCGCGGTAGGCGCTCATCAGCCCGCTCACCCCGAGCATCGAGTTGGGCCGGAACGCGAGCGGGTCGAGGAACGCGTCGTCGACGCGCCGGTAGATCACGTGCACCCGCTCGAGGCCGGAGGTCGAGCGCAGGAAGACGCGGTCGTCGTGCGTCACGAGGTCGACGCCCTCGACGAGCGGGATCCCCATCTGCTGCGCGAGGAACGAGTGCTCGAAGTAGGCGGAGTTGTAGATGCCCGGCGTGAGGATGACGGCGCGGCAGTCCGCCTCCGCGACGCCCGCCGGGCGCACCTGCATCAGCATCATGTGGAGCCGGCTCGGATAGTCGCCGACGGGCGCCACGCCGCGCCCCGGGAAGAGGTCGGGCGCGACGCGCACCATCACGGTGCGGTTCTCGAGCACGTACGAGACCCCCGAGGGGGTGCGCAGGTTGTCCTCGAGCACGACGTAGCGCCCGCTCGCGTCGCGCACGAGGTCGACGCCGGCGACGTGCGCGTAGACGCCGAGCGGTGGCTCGAAGTCCGCCATCCGCAGGCTGTACTCGGGGGCGCCGAAGACGACCTCGCCGGGGATGACGCCATCGCGGATCGACCGCTGCTCGTTGTAGACGTCGCGCAGGAAGAGGTTGAGCGCGCGCACGCGCTGGATGAGCCCGGCCTCGACGTGCGCCCACTCGCGCCGCGAGACGATGCGCGGGATCAGCGAGAACGGGAAGATGCGCTCGGTCCCCTGCTCGTCGGAGTAGACCGTGAAGGTGATGCCGGCGTTCAGCATCGCGAGGTCGGCTCGCGACTGCCGCAGGTGGTACTCGGCGACATCCCAGCCGGCGAGGCGGTCGGAGAAGTCGCGGTACGGCGCCTTGATCGAGCCGTCGCGGCCGAACATCTCGTCCGGGCCGGCGAGCGGCTCGTAGTGGGCGAAGAGCTCGCGGCCCATCGGCGCCTCCTGCGCACCCTTATAGCAGGGCGGCGGTGTCGCCCTCGCGGCGCGACGATTGCCGCGAGGGCGCGGGCGCGGGACACTCGCGCGGTGAGGGTGCTCGCCGCCGACATCGGGGGCACGTCGATGCGCGCGGCCGTGGTGGACGCGGGCGGGCAGATCCACGCACGGCGGCGCGCGCCAACGGAGCCGGCGCGCGGGCTCGACGACGCGGCGTCGCGGCTGGCGGGGCTGCTCGCGGCGGTACGCGACGAGGCGCGCGGCCCCGCGCCGCTCGCGGTCGGTGTCTCCTCCGCCGGGCCGCTCGATCCCTCGAGCGGCGAGTACGCGCAGCCGCCGAACCTCCCGGGCTGGCACGGCCGCTCGATGCGCGCCGCGCTCGAGGGCGCGCTCGCGCTGCCCGTAGTGTTCGGGCACGACGCAACGCTCGGCGCGCTCGCGGAGACGCGCTTCGGGGCCGGGGTGGGGCTGCGCGACCTGCTCTACGTGACCGTGAGCACGGGGATCGGCGGCGGCATCGTCGCGAACGGGGCGCCGGTGACCGGCGCGCACGGCGGTGCGGGCGAGGTGGGGCACCTGATCGTCGCGCCCGGCGGCCGCGTCTGCGGCGCCGGGTGCGCGGGCTGCCTCGAGGGGGTCGCCTC
>VGNK01000184.1 GCA_016866055.1 Chloroflexota bacterium
CGATCCCGCTGCGCCCCGCACGTGCGCGCGCCGGGCTCGCGGCGCACCGTGCGCCGATCGCACCGACGTGGGCGAGCGGGCGGCGCGTCGCGCTCTTCCTGCAGTGCATCGGTGACCGTCTCGCGCCGGAGATCCCCGTGGCTGCGGCAGCGCTCCTGCGCGCGGCGGGCGCGACCGTCACGGTGCCGCGCGGCCAGCACTGCTGCGGGCTGCCGGCGTTCGACGCGGGCGACTGGGACGGCGCGCGCCGGATGGCGCGCGGCACGCTCGACGCGCTCGCCGGGAACGACGACGTCGTCTCGCCCGCCCCGAGCTGCGTGATCGCGATGCTGCACGACTACGAGCGGCTCTTCGCGGAGGAGCCGGTGCGCCGCGAGCAGGCGCGCTCGCTCGCCGGCCGCGTGCACGACCTGACCGCGTACCTCTCGACGACGGCTCGACTCCCGGACGGCGCGCTCGCCGGGCGCGACGGCGCGCCGCTCGCCGTGCACCGCTTCTGCCAGGGGAGCCACGTGCTCGGCGCCGGCGACCGCCTGGAGCGGCTGCTGCGCGACCTCTGCGGCGTGGAGGCGGTCCCGCTCGCCGAGGCCGAGGTCTGCTGCGGGTTCGGCGGCTCTACCTCGGTCACCGCCCCGGAGGTCGCCGCGGGGATCCTCTCGCGCAAGCTCGACAACGTGGCGGCGAGCGGCGCGCACGTGCTCGTGACGGACAACCCCGGCTGCGTCCTCCACCTGCGCGGCGGCGCCGACGCCGCCGGCCTCCCGTTGCGCGTGGTCCACGTGGCGGAGTTCCTCGCGGAGCGCCTGCCGCCGGCCTGATCACGGTCCGCGACACGCTTCGTCCCCCGCCGGGTCCCGCAATCCCGCCGGTGCCCGTGTGCGCCGTTCGATCCCGCGCGTAGCGTGGGCGCGGGGAGGTGAGGGTGGTCGAACGTGGGACGCCGCGCGCGGCGGGGCCGCCCCGGCGGGGCGCGCCGTGAGCTTCGCGCGCGTGCGCTCGGTGGCGTTCCTCGGCACCGAGGGCATCCCCGTCGACGTCGAGGTCAACGTCAGCAGCGGCCTGCCGGCGTTCTACGTGGTCGGGCTGCCCGACACCGCCGTGCAGGAGGCGCGCGAGCGGGTACGCGCGGCGATCCGCAACTCGGGGTTCGAGTTCCCGCTGAGCCGCATCATCGTGAACCTCGCCCCCGCGGACGTGCGCAAGGCGGGGCCGATCTACGACCTGCCGATCGCCGCCGCGGTGCTGCTCGCGTCTCGCCAGGTCCCGCCCGCGCTGGCCGAGCGGGCGCTGATCGGCGAGCTCTCGATGGAGGGGCGGCTGCGCCATGCGCCCGGGGTGCTGCCGTTCGTCGCGATGTGCGCGGAGCAGGGGATCGCGAGCGCCGTCGTGCCGCTCGAGGACGTCGCGGAGGCGTCCACGGTGAGCGGCGTCGAGGTGCTCGGGCTCGGCTCGCTCCGCGAGCTGCGCTGGCCGCCCGAGCGCTGGCCGCCGCCGGCCGAGGCGGCGCCGCGCGCGCCCGCGCCGGTCGCGGAGCGGGCGACGGACCTCACCACGGTGCACGGCCAGGAGCACGCGAAGCGAGCGCTGGAGATCGCGGCGGCGGGCGGGCACAACCTGCTGATGCTGGGGCCGCCCGGCGCCGGGAAGACGCTGCTCGCGCGCACGTTGCCGGGGCTGCTCCCGGCGCTCACGCTCCGCGAGGCGATCGAGGTGTCGAAGATCTACTCGGTTGCCGGACTGCTCTCGCGCGAGCAGCCGCTGCTCCACGCGCGGCCGTTTCGCGCGCCGCACCACACGATCTCGCACGCCGGCCTCGTCGGGGGCGGCGGGCAGATCCGGCCGGGCGAGGTCTCGCTCGCGCACCGAGGGGTGCTCTTCCTCGACGAGTTCCCGGAGTACCCCGGACCCGCGCTCGAGGCGCTACGCGAGCCGCTCGAGGCCGGGGTCGTCACGATCTCTCGCGCGCGCGGCTCGGTCACCTACCCCGCGCGCGTGCTGCTCGTGGCCGCGATGAACCCCTGCCCGTGCGGCTTCCACGGCGACGCCCGGCGTGCGTGCAGCTGCCCGGAGACGGCGGTCACCCGCTACCAGCGCCGCGTCTCCGGACCGCTGCTCGACCGCCTCGATCTCTTCGTCGAGGTGCCGCGGCTCGAGGTCGCCGAGCTCTCCGCCGAGCCGGCCGGTGAGCCCTCCGCCCGGGTGCGCGAGCGCGTCGCCGCGGCGCGCACGCGACAGCAGGCGCGCTTCGAGGGCACGCCGCACGTCGTGAACGCGGAGATGGGGCCGCTCGATGTGCGGCGCCTCTGCCAGGCGATGCTGGCGCCGGGCGCGCAACCGGTGCTCGCGTCGGCGACGGAGCGCCTCGACCTCTCGGCGCGCGCCTTCCACCGCGTGCTCAAGGTGGCGCGCACGATCGCCGACCTCGCCGCGTCCGAGCACATCGAGATCGCGCACGTGGCGGAGGCCGTGCAGTATCGACGGCGCGCGGCCGAGTGAGCGGTGGCAAGGGTCGGGGCCGGCACGCGCCGGGCAGCCGCCGCCGCGCGCGCGGCTCGCCCGGCTCCCGAAGCGAGCCTCCGGACGCGCCCGGCGCGTCGGGCGCCGGTTCTGCGATCATGGCCGATGCCGCAGCTCACCCCCGGCGTGGCGACGCGCTACGCGCTCGACTTCCCCGCCCCGCTCCGCTACGTCGCGGGAGACGCTCGCGGCCGGCGCCCGCACGCTCGACGAGCTTGCGCAGGCGGACGAGCACGACTGCGGTGACCTGGCCCGGGTGTGGGACCACGAGCTGCGGGCGCGCGGAGAGCGGCGGAGCGCCCGGCCCGAAGTCGAGGAGCAGCGCCGGGCGGACGCGAAGCGCTGGCTGCTCGAGGCGGCCGTCCCCGCGCTCGGATCGCAGGTCCGGCGCGAGGGAGACCGGCTGGCGCTCGCGATCCCGCTCGGCGAGATCCGCGTCGGAGGGCTGCCGGTGGCGCCCCCGTCGGGGCCCGCGGCGGTGCCCGCGCGGGGTGCTCCACGGACGGGCTCGCGGTCGGCGGGCGCCGCGGGCCGTGAGCGCCAGCCAGCCGCCCCGCCGGCCCGCGCCGAGCCCGCCGAGCCGCGCGAGCGGGAGCACGAGCCGCCCGCTCTCCCGCCCTATCGGCTGCGGGCGTGGATGAGGCCCCACGGCTACGCAGAGCCCCGCCTCGCGCGTGCGCTGGGCGTCCCGGAGCAGGAGCTGCGCGAGTTCCTCGTCGGCTCCCGCCCGTGCCCGCGCTCGCTCGGTCTGCGACCGCACCCGCCTCGCGACGTTGCCGCGCGTTCCGCAGAGTCCGCGACTGCGCGCCGTCGCCGCCGCGACGTCAGTCCTGCCCGCCGAGGAACTCCAGCAGCAACGCCGCGACGCGCTCGGGCTGCTCCTGCTGCACCCAGTGCCCCGCCCCCTCGACGAGCTCGATCCCGCGGAATCGCGTGCACGCACCGTCACGCATCCGCTCGATCGCGCCCGCGGTCTGGTAGTTGCCCCAGTCGCTCGCGCCGGAGATGAAGCAGGCTGGCACGTCGACGGTGCGCCCGGTGAAGACGGAGAACTCGGCCGCCGCGATGCCGCTCGTGCCGCAGCGGTAGCCCTGCAGCCCGCCCTGGAAGCCGTTGCGCTCGTACTCGGCCGCGTAGACGGCGAGCTCGCGATCCGGCAGCCACGCGCACGCCGCGATCTGCTCCGCGGAGGGCATCTCGCGCGCGACGGTCTCGGCCATGTCGCGGTCGCGGTCCATGACGTAGTACCGGGGCAGCTTCGCGAGCTCGTCGGCGGTCAGCGCCGCCAGCGGGTGCGGGCGGTTCTGCTCCCAGTCGGCGCTCTTGAAGTGGTAGTAGCCCCGCAGGAACGCGTGCACCCCCTGCGGGCAGCGCCACATGTGCTCGTTCGCCTCACGCGTCGAGTAGTACGCCTGGTAGTGCTTCCGCGGCGGCGTCAGTTTCGCGAGCGCGTGGTCGAGCTCGGCGCCGCGCGTGGCGGCCGCCGGTGCGGCGCCGCGGCCGCCGGCGGTGTCGAACGGCACCGCCGGCGCTCCGCCGAACGGCGCGCTCATCATCGCGACCGAGCGGAAGAGGTCGGGGCGGATCAGCGCGCACCACGCCGCGATCCCGGCGCCGGCGTCGTGGCCGATGGCGGCGGCGACCTCGCGATGCCCGAGCGCCGAGACGAGCCAGACGGCGTCGCGCACCTTGCTCAGGGTCGAGTAGGGCGCGGGGTCGCCGTCGAACCCAACGTCGGCGCCGGAGGTGCGACCGTAGCCGCGCACGTCCGGGGCGACCACGTGGTATCCGGCGTCGGCGAGCGCGGGCATCACCTTCCGCCAGCTGTACGCGAGCTCGGGGAAGCCGTGGAGCAGCAGCAGCAGGGGCCGACGCGGCGCCTCGACGCCCGCCTCGAGGATGTGCACGGTGAGCCCGTTCACGCGCTCGACGAAGCGGGAGCGGATGCCGGTCGGCAGCACCGACCCGTCGTACGGGGTCTGGATGGGCAACGCGCACCCCCTCACCGGGCGAAGCGGCGTCGCTCCGCGCGAGCGCCGTCCGGGCGGCGGCTTCGTGCGGAGCCGCCCGGCACGTCGATTCTACGGACGCCCGCGCGCGCCCCGGGGCCTCAGCGCGCGATGTAGCCGCCGTCGATCACGAGCTCGGTGCCGGTGACGAACGACGCCTCGTCGGAGGCGAGGAAGAGGACGCCGTAGGCGACCTCGATCGGCTCGCCGGTGCGCCGCAGCGGCGTCTCGGCGATCGCGCGCTGCCGCGCCTCGGGTGCGCCGGCGCCGGCGGACCGCATCGGCGGCATGAAGCCGGGGTGCACCGAGTTCGCGCGGATCCCCTCCGGCCCGTAGCGCACGGCGGTCGCCTTGGTGAGCAGTCGCACGGCGCCCTTCGACGCCGCGTACGCCGGGTGCCCGCCCTCGCTCGCGACGAAGCCGAGGATCGACGAGAAGTTGACGATCGAGCCGCCGCCGGCGCGCCGCATCGCGGGGACCGCGGCCGCCGTCCCGAGGTACACGCCGGTCGCGTTCACGCCCATGATCGCGTGCCAGCCGGCGGCGTCGAGCGGATCGGCGAACGCGGTGCTGCTGATCCCCGCGTTGTTCACGAGGATGTCGAGCCGCCCGAAGCGCTGCTCGGTGGCGGCGACGAGGCGCTCCCAGTCGGCGGGCGAGGTGACGTCGGCGCGGACGAACTCGGCTCGGCCGCCGCCCTCGATGATCCCCGCGGCGACGCGCCGGCCGCCCTCCTCGTAGACGTCTGCGACGACGACGGCGGCGCCCTCGGTGGCGAAGAGCCTCGCCGTCGCCGCGCCCAGGCCGCTGCCGCCGCCCGTCACGATCGCGACCTTCCCGGGAAGACGCATGGCTGCCTCCTTCACGCCGCGCGCGATGCTCCGCGCGGAATGCTAGGGGTGCGGGCGAGTGCGGAGGCGGCGTGTCGCCCGGAGCCGGCCGGCCGCGGGGCCCGCGCGCGTGGACGGCGCGCGGA